>NZ_BAAHCA010000119.1:0-8945 GCF_054776295.1 Streptomyces sparsus | reverse complement strand
GTCGGCGGGGGCCAGCTCGATCTCCAGCCCCCGGCGGCCGGCGGAGACGCACACCGTGGTGTGCTCCGCCGCCGACGTGTCCACCACCGTCGGCAGCCGCTTGCGCTGGCCCAACGGCGAGATACCGCCGCGCACGTAGCCGGTGGTGCGCTCGGCCAGCGCCGGGTCGGCCATCGCCGCGCGCTTGCCGCCGACGGCCGCGGCGAGCGCCTTGAGGTCCAGCAGACCCGAGACGGGAACCACCGCCACCGTCAACGTGCCGTCCACGTCGGCGACCAGCGTCTTGTAGACCCGGTCCGCCGGCACGCCGAGAGCCGCCGCGGCCTCCTCACCGTAGGAGTCGGCCGCCGGGTCGTGCTCGTAGGCGTGCACGGTGTACTCGACGCCGGCATCGGCGAGGGCCACGGTGGCGGGAGTGCCGCCGGCCTGCGCACCCTTGCGGATCCGGGCCACGGCGGCCTTCTTGCGGGACCGGGTCACGGCGACGCCTCGCGATCAGTTGGGGCTGGTGGGCCGGCGGGTGAGGTCCGCCGCCGGCAGCGAGGGGATCTTACCGATGACCGCGCTCTCCCGCCTCAGCATTTCCAGCTCCTCGGAGAGCCTCGTCGCGGTGTCCTCGGCCTCCAGCAGCCGCTGCTTCGCGGACGTCCCCAGCACCGTCGCGGCAGCGACCAGGTAGGAGACCACCGACGGCTCCTCGGGCAGCTCCTGGTCCGCGGCGAGGGACCGCTCCCGTGCCCCGGCCAGCCGCTTCTGGTACGTGCGGAAGGCGCGCAGCACCCCGGCGGCGAGTGTGCCGGCGCCCTCCCCGCTGTCCTCCGCCAGCGCCTCGACCTCACCCACCAGGTAGGGGCCGGAGGCGTCCACCGAGCGCAGCCGGAACCGGGTGGTGCCGGTCGCCAGCAGCTCGTAGCCGTCACCGTCCTCACGTTCCTGGACGGTGGAGGCGTCGGCGATGCAGCCCACCTCGTAGAACGCCGCCAGCGGGTCGTCACCGAACCCGGACGCCGCGGCGGCCTCCGGGGCCGGGCGGCCGTCGGGGAGGCCCGCGCCGGTCGCGGCGACCTCGTGGCCGTCCCGGATCGCGATCACGCCGAACAGCCGCGGCTCCTCCTCGGAGATCGCCAACAGGTCGCCCACCAGGGCGCGGTAACGCGGTTCGAACACGTGCAGCGGCATCACGAGCCCCGGGAACAGCACCGAGTTGAGCGGAAAGAGCGGAAGGCGCGTGGTGGTCACAGTCGGCCAGCCTAAACCCGCCCGGTGTCCGGCTACTGCCGCCGGAGCAGCCGGGTCGCCCCCGCGGCCACCGTGGTGGCCAGCACCCACCCGCTGAGGGTGAGCGCCACAGCCACCCACTGGAGATGGCCCGCCGGATTCCACGCGGTGTCGTGACCGAGGTTGATCAACGGCAGCAGCAGGTCCAGGGCGTAGATCGACGCGTTCCAGTGCGGGGCGTCGTGGTTGCGCGGCTCGGGCGGGCGGCCGGCGAAGTACAGCGCGCTCGACGCCCACAGCGCGGCCATCCACAGCGCGGCCTGGCCGGGCCGGTAGCCGTAGGCGACCGTCCAGTCCTGGAGGTGGCCCCACACCTTGCCGGCCGGCGGCAGCGTCTCCCGGCGGCGGCGCTGCTTGGCCAGCAGCACCCGCCGCGCCTCCGCGTCCTCACCGCCGTTGCGCAGCACCGTGGCCAGCTGCTCGTACGGCTCGGGGGAGTACTCGGGTGTGGCCGCGTCCAGCCACCGCAGGCGCTGCTCCAGCGGGAACGGCCCGACCGGGATCAGGTTGTCGTAGGTGAACCCGGCCATCCACAGGCCGCCGTGCAGCGGCCAGCTCGACTGCCGGTCCACCAGGTTGCCCACCGTCGCCCCGGACAGCACCACCCGCCCCTGCTGAGGCCGCTCCGGCGTGAAGCACAGCTCCGGGGTCTGCACCCGCCGCAGGGACAGCTCCTGACCGCGCTCCATGCGGAAGCGGGCGTTCTCCAGGACGAGGGAGTCACCGAACCGGCCGTCGTCCAGCTTCACCCCGCCGGTGCACTGGAACGGCCGGGACCGCGCCGCACCGAGACCGTCCCGGGCCGACGGCAGCAGGCCCGTGCCGCTGGGCGGTGTGACCCCCAGCGCGTACGCGGTCGTGGCCGGCCCGGAGGGCGTGAAGTGCGCGAACCGGGCGACGTGCATCTCCGGGGCGTGCAGCGCGTACCGGCCGTGCCGGTTGCGCAGCACACTGCCGTAGAGGAACAGCGAACCGCCGATCTGGGCGCCGCGCAGGCTCACCTCCCCGGTGGCGAGCAGCAGCCCGGCCTGGAGGTCCTGGCCGACGGTCAGCCCGTCGGCGGAGATCGACCTGACCCGGTTGCCGTGGCCGACGGTCGCCTCGTTGAGCACCAGGTCGCTGCCGATGTTGGCGTCGGTGAGCCGGACGCCGCCGGGAACCGTGCAGCGGGACAGGTGCAGGTCCCCGTCGGAGGTGGCCCGGGCGGCCTCCAGCCGCGGTATGCGGCAGTCGATGAGCCGCCCGGTCGACATCCGGCACTGCGCGAGCAGCACCTCCTGCTCGAACCGGCAGTGCCGCAGCTCGAAGTAGGGCTGGACGGCGCCGCCGGAGAGGTCGAGCCGGCCGGTGATCAGCGCGCCCGACAGGTGCAGCGCGCTCACCCGGCCCAGCAGCGGCGGCGGACCGTGCAGCAGCAGCAGCGCGATCACCCGGGCGCGCACGGTGCGCTGCGGTCCCCACAGCTGGTCACTGCACGGATCGTCACGGGCCGGATCGCCCGTGCGCAACTCGTGCCTGGTGCCGTTCCGGAACGCCTGCCACAGACCCCACTCCGCGGTGGTCAACCGCAGCTCGGCAGGCGGCTCGCCGCTTTCGGGCGGCTCACTCACCACGTCCCCCGCTCCCGTCCAGGTCGGATCCGTTCGTCTCACCCGGTTCATACCCGCACACCGTGGGTGAAGCACGTCGCCGGGCACGGGAGTGGTGGACCGGGGCGGTGGACCGGGGTGGACACCCGTATCACGCCTCGGTACGGCGGCTCGGTCGGCTGAGCCGATCTGAGAGACTGGCAGCGTGCTGCAAGCAATCTCTCTGGCCCGAATCGACCTGCGCGGCGCCGCCTCCCCCGGCGGCATCGACCGCGACCTGCTCCCCCGCGCCGAGTTCGACGTGGAGACCGCCCTCGAGAAGGTGCGGCCGATCTGCGAGGACGTCCACCATCGTGGCACCGCGGCGCTGATCGAGTACGCCGAGCGCTTCGACGGTGTGCGCATCGAGCAGGTCCGGGTGCCCGCCGAGGCCCTGGCCACCGCGCTCGCCGAACTCGACCCGGCGGTGCGCGCCGCGCTGGAGGAGTCCGTCCGGCGGGCCCGCATCGTGCACCGGGAGCAGCGCCGCACCGACCACACCGTCACCGTGGTGCCCGGCGGCACCGTCACCGAACGCTGGGTGCCGGTCGAGCGGGTCGGCCTGTACGTGCCCGGCGGCAAGGCGGTCTACCCGTCGTCGGTGGTCATGAACGTGGTGCCCGCCCAGGAGGCCGGCGTCGCCTCGCTCGCCGTGTCGTCGCCGCCGCAGGCCGACTTCGGCGGCCTGCCGCACCCGACGATCCTCGCCGCCTGCGCGCTGCTCGGCATCGACGAGGTGTACGCCGCCGGCGGTGCCCAGGCCGTCGCCATGTTCGCGTACGGCACCGAGGAGTGCCGGCCGGCCGACCTCGTCACCGGTCCCGGCAACATCTGGGTCGCCGCCGCCAAGCGGCTGCTGAAGGGCCGCATCGGCATCGACGCCGAGGCCGGCCCCACCGAGATCGCGATCCTCGCCGACGACACGGCCGACCCGGCCCACCTCGCCGCCGACCTGATCAGCCAGGCCGAGCACGACACGCTCGCCGCCGCCGTGCTGGTGACGCCGTCACCGGCGCTGGCCGACGCGGTCGACGCCGAACTGCGCACCCAGGTCGCCGCGACGAAGCACACCGAACGCATCACCGAGGCGCTGAACGGCCGCCAGTCCGCCGTCGTCCTCGTCGACGACCTCGACCACGGGCTGGCTGTCGTCGACGCCTACGCCGCCGAGCACCTGGAGATCCAGACCGAGCAGGCCGCCGACGTCGCCGCCCGGGTGCGCAACGCCGGAGCGGTGTTCGTCGGCCCCTGGTCGCCGGTCTCGCTCGGCGACTACTGCGCCGGCTCCAACCACGTGCTGCCCACCGGCGGCTGCGCCTGCCACTCCTCGGGCCTGTCCGTGCAGTCCTTCCTGCGCGGCATCCACGTCGTGGACTACAGCCGCGACGCGCTCGCCGACGTCACCCACCACGTGGTGACGCTCGCCGAGGCGGAGGACCTGCCCGCGCACGGTGCCGCGCTCAAGGCCCGGTTCGACTGGAAGGTGCCCGAGGCGTGACCGGCATCGACGAACTGCCCATCAGGGACGAGCTGCGCGGCAAGTCGCCCTACGGCGCCCCGCAGCTCGACGTCCCGGTCCGGCTCAACACCAACGAGAACCCGTACCCGCTGCCCGAGCCGCTGGTCCGGCGGATCGCCGAGCGCGTCACCGAGGCCGCCCGGCAGCTCAACCGCTACCCCGACCGGGACGCGCTGGAGCTGCGCGGCGGACTCGCCCAGTACCTGACCCGGACCGCGGGCCACCCGGTCGGGCGGGAGAACGTGTGGGCCGCGAACGGCTCCAACGAGGTCCTCCAGCAGCTGCTCCAGGCGTTCGGCGGGCCGGGCCGCACCGCGCTCGGCTTCGAACCGTCGTACTCCATGCACGCCCTCATCGCGCGCGGCACCGGCACCGGCTGGCTGTCCGGGCCGCGCCGCGAGGACTTCACCATCGACGTCGCCGCCGCCGAGCGGGTCATCGCCGAGCACCGGCCCGACGTGGTGTTCGTCGTGTCACCGAACAACCCGACCGGCACCGCCGTCGAGGCGGACACCGTCCTGGCCCTGTACGACGCCGCGCAGCGCGCCAAGGGCGGTGCGGGCGCCCTGGTCGTCGTCGACGAGGCGTACGGCGAGTTCAGCCACCACCCCTCGCTGCTGCCGCTGATCGACGGCCGCCGCAACCTGGTGCTCTCCCGCACGATGTCCAAGGCGTTCGGCGCCGCCGGTCTGCGGCTGGGGTATCTCGCCGCCGACCCGGCCGTGGTCGACGCCGTGCAGCTGGTCCGCCTGCCGTACCACCTGTCGGCCGTCACCCAGGCCACCGCGCTCGCGGCGCTGGAGCACACCGATACGCTGCTGGGGTACGTCGAACAGCTCAAGGCCGAACGGGACCGGCTGGTCACCGAGCTGCGGGCGATGGGCTGCGAGGTCACCGACTCGGACGCCAACTTCGTCCAGTTCGGGCGCTTCGACGGCGAAGGCGGCGCGCACGCCGTCTGGCAGGCCCTGCTGGAGCACGGCGTGCTGGTCCGGGACAACGGGGTGCCCGGCCGGCTGCGGGTCACCGCGGGCACCCCCGCAGAGAACGACGCGTTCCTCGACGCGGTACGCGCAGTGACGAAGGAGAACAAGCCATGAACCGCGTGGGTCGCGTGGAACGCGCCACCAAGGAGACCTCCGTCACCGTCGAGATCGACCTCGACGGCAGCGGAAAGGTCGACGTGTCGACCGGGGTCGGATTCTTCGACCACATGCTCGACCAGCTCGGCCGCCACGGTCTGTTCGACCTCACAGTCAAGACCGAGGGCGACCTCCACATCGACAGCCACCACACCATCGAGGACACCAGCCTCGCGCTGGGCGCCGCGTTCCGGCAGGCCCTCGGCGACAAGCGCGGCATCGTCCGCTTCGCGAACGCCTCGGTGCCGCTGGACGAGTCGCTCGCCAACGTGACGGTGGACCTCTCCGGGCGCCCCTACCTGGTGCACAGTGAGCCCGAGGGCATGGCGCCGATGATCGGCCCCGACTACGACACCACCATGACCCGGCACATCCTGGAGTCCTTCGTGGCGCAGGCGCAGGTCGCGCTGCACGTGCACGTGCCCTACGGCCGCAACGCCCACCACATCGTGGAGTGCCAGTTCAAGGCGCTGGCCAGGGCCCTGCGGTACGCCTCCGAGATCGACCCCCGGCAGACGGGCATCCCCTCCACCAAGGGCGCCCTGTGAGCGCGGCGACGGACGGAAGGGCACCCACTCCGTGAACACCGTCTCCACCCTGCTGATCTTCGTCGGCCTCTTCCTGCTGGGCGGTGCCATCTCCTTCTGGAAGCAGCAGCTGCCCAAGGGAGTGGTGGTGCTGCTCGGCGCCTGCGCCGCGCTGGCGCTGGTGGCCGGCATCCTGCGACTGGAGTGATGAGCGTGAGCAAGGCACCCGAGGTGGTCGTCTTCGACTACGGCTTCGGCAACGTGCGCTCCGCCGAGCGGGCCCTCGCCCGGGCGGGCGCCGACGTGGAGATCACCGGCGACTACGACCGGGCGATGGCCGCCGACGGGCTGCTCGTGCCCGGCGTCGGCGCCTTCGCCGCCTGCATGACCGGACTGAAGCAGGCCCGGGGCGACTGGGTCGTCGGCCGCAGGCTCGCCGGCGGCCGACCCGTCATGGGCATCTGCGTCGGCATGCAGATCCTGTTCCAGCGCGGCATCGAGCACGGCGTCGAAGCCGAAGGGCTCGACGAGTGGCCCGGCACGGTCGGCCCGCTCAAGGCGGACGTCGTGCCGCACATGGGCTGGAACACCGTCGAGGCACCCGCCGACTCCCGGCTGTTCGCCGGGCTCGACCCGGACGCCCGCTTCTACTTCGTCCACTCCTACGCCGCGCACGACTGGGAGCTGGAGACGACCAACCCGCACATCCGCGCGCCGAAGGTCACCTGGGCCACCCACGGTGAACGCTTCGTCGCGGCGGTCGAGAACGGCCCGCTGTGGGCCACCCAGTTCCACCCCGAGAAGTCCGGCGACGCCGGGGCCCAGCTGCTGACCAACTGGATCGAGACGCTCTGATGTCCGACGTGACACCCGACCTGCCCAAGCTCGAACTGCTGCCCGCCGTGGACGTCCGCGACGGGCAGGCCGTGCGCCTGGTGCACGGAGAGTCCGGCTCCGAGACCTCCTACGGCGACCCCCTCCAGGCCGCCCTCGCCTGGCAGTCGGCCGGCGCCGAGTGGCTGCACCTGGTGGACCTCGACGCCGCGTTCGGCACCGGCGACAACCGCGCCCGGATCACCGAGGTCGCCCGCGCCATGGACCTCAAGGTGGAACTGTCCGGCGGCATCCGCGACGACGACTCGCTCGCCGCCGCGCTCGCCACCGGCTGCACCCGCGTCAACCTGGGCACCGCCGCGCTGGAGAGCCCGGAGTGGGTCGCGAAGATCATCGCCGAGCACGGCGACCGCATCGCCGTCGGCCTCGACGTGCGCGGCACCACACTGCGCGGCCGGGGCTGGACCCGCGACGGCGGCGACCTCTACGAGACGCTCGCCCGGCTGGACTCCGAGGGCTGCGCCCGCTACGTCGTCACCGACATCAACAAGGACGGCACGCTCCAGGGCCCCAACCTGGAACTGCTGCGCAACGTGTGTGCCGCCACCGACCGGCCCGTCGTGGCCTCCGGCGGCGTCTCCTCCCTCGACGACCTGCGGGCCATCGCCACCCTGGTCCCCGAGGGGGTGGAGGGCGCCATCGTAGGCAAGGCCCTGTACGCCAAGGCGTTCACCCTGGAAGAGGCGTTGGAGGCGGTTTCCGGATGACCATCGAGCGCGTGCGGTCCGACAGCCCCTGGGAGGAGTCGATCGGCTTCGCACGCGCGGTCGCCGCCGGTGACCGGGTCCTCGTCGCGGGCACCATGCCGTTCGCCGACGGCGCGGTCCAGGGTGAGGGCGACCCCTACGAGCAGGCGAGATGGGCGCTGCGGCACGCGCTCGCCGCGCTCGAACCGTTCGGACTGGACCGCACCTCGGTGGTCCGCACCCGGCTGTACCTGGCGCACGCCCGCGACGTGGACGCGGTCGGGCGGGCCCACAAGGAGATCTTCGACGAGGCCCGGCCCGCCACCACACTCGTGGTGGTGTCCGGCTTCGTCGACTCCCGGGTGCTGGTCGAGGTGGAAGTGGAGGCGTACCGGGACCCGGCCTCCGGGCCCGACGCCGCACGGTCCGGGGAGAGCCCCCGGACCGCAGAAGGAGAATCCTCGTGACCCTGGCCGTACGAGTCATCCCCTGCCTGGACGTCGACGGTGGCCGCGTCGTCAAGGGCGTGAACTTCCAGAACCTGCGGGACGCCGGCGACCCGGTCGAGATGGCGAAGGTCTACGACGCGGAGGGCGCCGACGAGCTGACCTTCCTGGACATCACCGCCTCCTCCGGCAACCGGGAGACGACCTACGACGTGGTGCGGCGCACCGCCGAGCAGGTCTTCATCCCGCTCACCGTCGGCGGCGGCGTGCGGACCACCGAGGACGTCGACCGGTTGCTGCGGGCCGGCGCGGACAAGGTCGGCGTCAACACGGCCGCCATCAACCGCCCCGAACTGATCAAGGAGATCGCCGAGCGCTTCGGGCGCCAGGTCCTGGTCCTGTCGGTGGACGCCCGGCGCACCACCGGGGAGGGCGGGCCGGCCAGCGGGTTCGAGGTCACCACGCACGGCGGCCGCAAGGGCACCGGCATCGACGCCGTCGAGTGGGCCGAGCGGGCCGCCGCGCTGGGCGCCGGGGAGATCCTGCTCAACTCCATGGACGCCGACGGCACCAAGGACGGCTACGACACCGAGATGATCCGGGCCGTACGCGCCCGGGTGACCATCCCGGTCATCGCCTCCGGCGGCGCCGGCCGGCTGGCCGACTTCCCGCCCGCCGTCGAAGCCGGCGCCGACGCGGTGCTCGCCGCGTCCGTCTTCCACTTCGGGGACCTGCGCATCGGCCAGGTCAAGGACGCCCTCAGGCAAGCCGGCCACCCGGTCCGCTGACCGCCACCGTCCACAGGCCCGGGGCGCGTTGCGTCCC
>NZ_BAAHCA010000118.1:0-8973 GCF_054776295.1 Streptomyces sparsus | reverse complement strand
AGCTCGGCGCGGCCGGCGGCGTCCGGGTCGGGGACGACCATGAGCGGCTGCTCCCGCTCCATGTCGAGCAGCACGTCCGGGCCGACGGCGGGCGGCACCGATTCGCGGGCCGGGCGGACCAGCACCGCGACCGCGATGGTCTCGGGCACCGGCCAGCCGATCCGGGCGGCCCGTTCGGCGAGCATCGACTGCATCGAGCTCTCGTCGGCGTGTTCGGTGAGCAGCAGGTCGAGGAGCCGGCGCTGGAGTCGCAGCCGCTCCCCCGCCTGGCGGGCGGCTGCCTCCGCGTAGCCGCGGACGGACTCGGCGACCAGCCCGTCGAGGTACTGGAAGCCCGACTCGGCCAGCTCGTACATGGCGGGGGCCGGGATCTGCGCCTGCTGTCCGATCTCGGCGAGCCGCCGCCAGGCGAGGCGCACCCCCAGCCGGTAGATGGCCTGGAGCGAGTCGAGGCTGCGGCCCTGGATCAGTTCGCCACGGCCGAACTGCTGGAAGACCGGTGGGTGGACGTGCGGGCTGCCGAGCCCGGTGGCGAGGTGTTCGACGAAGTGCTCCAGCGCCCGCCGGATGCCGACCAGCGACATCGGTTCGCCCGACTCGTCGAGGATCACCGGCAGGGTGGGGTACTCGCGGCGGATCTCCCGCAGGATGTCCTCGGCGAGCACCGGGATCTCGTTGCGGGCCCGCTCGGTGAAGGTACGCACCCGCACCGGTGGGACGTCCCGCCAGGCGGAGTCCACCGTCACGGTCATGATCACTCCTCGGAGGGTGCGGAGGAACCTCCCGCCGCCTCGTCCGGGGAGTCGGCGCTGTCGTCCGACCCCGGCTCGGGGCTTTCGCCCGATTCCTGCTGAGGGCTTTCGCCCGCCTCCCGCTGGGGGAAGTGCACCAGCGGCACGTTGGGCTGCTCCGGGGAGGCGTTGAGGAGAGCGACCGCCCCGAACGCCGTTCCCACCGCGAGAAGCGCCGCGGCGAGACAGGTCAGGGCGGCTGCGAGGAGTCTGGGCATGGTGCTGCGGACCTCTCTGCACGGTTGCACGGCACCAGCAGTCGCCCCCGACACCAGTTCGTCTGCTGAGTGTGGAAGGGCATTGACGCGCTGTCAAGAGTTCGCCTACGGTCACCGGCCCAGACAGGTGTTACCGACTGTCTTCACCTCTTGAATGAACGCGCACCACCATCACCCGGGAGCACCCGCATGCGCCGTTCCGCCTCTCCACTGTCGCTGATCCTCCTCGGATTCGGCGTGTTTCTGCTGGTCCTGGCCCCGATGCTGGCCTGGTACGTCGAGCCCAGAGCCAAACGCACACCCATCGACGTCAACCAGACGACCGTGTTCACCGGTCAGGGCCGGTACTTCGACCAGGGCGCGCTGGAGACGAAGGACGACCAGCGCCTGACGATCACCCGCCGGGTGCTGGGCAACGTCCCGGTCAGCGAGGAGAACGACGTCGCCGTCTGGGACGTGTCGACGACCATCGACAACCCGGAGACCCTGCCGCACGAGGATCCCCGCCGGTCGTTCCAGTGGACCACCGAGCGCTGGGTCACCGACCGGGAGACGAACAAGCCGGTGCACTGCTGCGGCGAGGCCCCGCAGCGCTTCGAGGGCGACGCCTACCTGAAGTTCCCCTTCGGCGTCGAGGAGCACGGCTACCGCTGGTGGGACAGCACGCTGAAGGACACCGTCCCGCTCCGCTACCAGGGCCGGGCGAAGGTCCAGGGCTACGAGGGAATGCGCTTCACCGGCAAGGTCGAGCCCACCCGGTCCGGTTCGCGGCAGGTCCCCGGCCGGCTGGTCGGACTGCCCGAACGGCCGCAGGTCTCCGCCGAGGAGTGGTACACCAACTCCGGCATCGAGCTGATCGTGGACGAGCGCACCGGCCGCATCCTCAAGGCGACCATCGGCCCCCGCCTCACGCTGCGTGCCCCGGGCAGCGACAAGGACGCCGTGGTGCTGCTGGAGAGCAAGGAGATCGCGTTCACCGCCGAGACCCAGCGCAACCAGGTCGAGCTGGCCTCGGCGGACAGCAAGCGCCTCAAGCTGGTCGGTGAGACCGTTCCGGCCGCCGGCGGCGTCACCGGCCTGGTACTGGCCGCCGTCGGTGCCGTGCTCGTCGCCCGCGGACGCAGCCGCACCGGAGAGACTCGCGACCGTGATGAGACTCGCCAGTAAGTCAGGGCGAAATTGTCACCTCGGTGAGTAGCCCGATCGAACGCAGCGGCGAAAACTGAGCGTTCCATACCAGCCGCGCCCCCGGCTCCCGCTCAGCTCCACCACCCACCCCGCTCACCCTCAGACGAGTTGGAGCACCGATGCCCCAGCACGTACCACCGGTCGCCGCCCGTGCAGCGGCTCCCCCGGCGCAGCGACGTACCGCCGAGGCCGGCGGATCGGGACCCGTCTCCCCCGGCGCGCCCCGAAGGATCGTCTTCCTCGCCCGGCGCGACCTGGGCAACCCGGCGGCCGGCGGCTCCGAGCTGCTGATCGACAGGATCGCCGCCGGCCTCACCGACCACGGCCACCAGGTGACGCTGCTGTGCGGCGGGCCGGCCGCCTACCGGGACTACCGGGTGGTCTCGGCCGGCGGCGACGCCGGACACTTCCTCCGTGCCCGGCGCGCCCTCTCCCGGCAGGTCGGCGACTGCGACCTGCTGGTCGAGGTCTGCAACGGCATGCCCTACCTGGCTCCGCTGTGGCACCGCGGGCCGACCCTGTGCCTGGTCAACCACGTGCACACCGATCTGTGGGGGATGCGCTACCCCGCTCCCGCCGCCCGGCTCGGCCGGCGCCTGGAGCACTGGGCGCTGGCCGGCACCCACCGCGACAACCTGATGGTCGCGGTGTCCGGCTCCACCGCGGACGCGCTGCGCAACCTGGGCGTGCCGGACGACAAGATCCGCATCGTGCACAACGGCGTGGAGGCCCCGGGCCCGCTGGAGCCCACCTCACCCGAGCCGGTGTTCCTCGCCATGGGACGCCTGGTCGAGTACAAGCGCATCGACCTGCTGCTGCGCCTGTGGGAGCGGGTCCGCCCGGTCACCGGCGGGCGCCTGGTCATCGTCGGTGACGGCCCCGAGCGCGCCCGGCTGGAAGCCATGGCCGGGCCGGGCGTCACCTTCACCGGTCACGTCTCCGAGGCCGAGAAGCACCGGCTGCTGTGCGAGGCGTGGCTGCTGCTGCACCCCTCCATGGTCGAGGGGTGGGGCCTGGTCGTCATGGAGGCCGCGATCCGCGGCACCCCGGCCGTCGGCTTCGACATACCCGGGCTGCGCGACTCGATCGAGCACGGCTCGACCGGGCTGCTGGCCCGCGGCGAGAGTTCCTTCGCCGCCTCCTGGTGCACCCTCGCTCTGTCGTCGGAGCGCCGCCACGCGATGGGCCGTGCGGCCCGTTCCCGCGCGGACGGCTTCCGCTGGTCGAACACGGTCCAGGCCTTCGAAACGGTGGCCGCCGAGGCGTTCGCCAAGGCGTCCCGTCCAGCTGGCAGGGGGTGACGGGGAGCACGTGAAGGACCCGTCCATCCGTAGATCGGTCTCGTTGTTCCGGGCCTTTCTCAACGAGCAGAACGATCCCGAGCTGGCCTACGGCATGCTCGCCAGGGACGCCGCCGCGCAGGTCGAGCGCTACACGCCGCTGCGCGGAGCCACCGTGGTCGACGTCGGCGGCGGCAGCGGACACTTCACCGAGGAGTTCCGCCGCCGCGGCGCGCACAGCTACCTCTTCGAACCCGACCCCGCCGAACTGCACGCCGGCGGGCTGCGCCCCGACGGCGCCGTGCTGGCCCCCGGCTACCTGCTGCCCGTCGCCGACGGCGCCGCGGACGTCTGTTTCTCCTCCAATGTGCTGGAGCACGTCGCGGACCCGCAGACGTTCCTCAGCGAGATGGTGCGCGTCACCCGCCCCGGCGGGCTGATCTACGTCGCCTTCACCAACTGGTACTCCCCCTGGGGCGGTCACGAAACCGCCCCCTGGCACTACCTCGGCCACGACCGGGCCCGGGCGCGCTACCGGCGGCGCCACGGCCGGGAGGCCAAGCACACCCTCGGCGAGAACCTGTTCGCCGTCCACATCGGTCCCACACTGCGCCACGTCAGGGGACGCGACGACGTCGAGATCGTCTCGGCCCGCTCCCGCTACTGGCCGTTCCTGACCGGTGCCATCACCCGTGTCCCGGGGCTGCGCGAAATCGCCACCTGGAACCTCCTCCTCATTCTCCGGCGGTGTCCCCATGTCGACGACTGATTCCACGCTCCATCTCAGAGGCGCAGGGCCGGAGCCGGAATCGGAGGAGAGACCCCGCAGCCGACGCTGGCTGTTCGGTTTCTACGCCGCCGTGTTCCTCGCCTTCGTCATCGCCGCGCCCGGCAACATGACCTTCGAGACGAAGCTCGGCGTCGCCACCGACCCGTGGAAGTTCCTCGGCGACCTCGGCCAACTGTGGTCGGACGGTTCCGGCTTCGGCGGTATCGCCGACCAGTACGTCGGCTACGTCTTCCCGATGCTGCCGTTCTACGCCCTGGCCGACCTGCTCCAGATACCCGTCTGGCTGGCCGAACGGCTCTGGGTGTCGCTGGTCGTGGCAGCCGCCTTCTGGGGTGCGCTGCGCCTCGCGGAACGGCTGCGCGTCGGCTCGCCCGGCACCCGCCTGCTGGGGGCCGCCGCCTACGCGCTGTGGCCCACCTTCACCATCATCGTCGGCTCCACCTCCGCCGGCGCACTGCCCGGCGCCGTGCTGCCCTGGGTGCTGCTGCCGCTGGCCTCGGTGACGCTCTCCGCGCGGTCCGCCGCGGTGCGCTCCGCCCTCGCCATCCCGTTCATGGGCGGCGTCAACGCGGCCTCCACGCTGGCCGCGCTGCTGCCGGTCGGCCTCTACGTCCTCACCCGCACCGGCCACCGCCGCACCGGGCTGCTGACGTGGTGGGTGCCGGGAGTCATCCTGGCCACCCTGTGGTGGGTGGTCCCGCTGCTGCTGCTCGGCTCGTACGGCGAGGACTTCATGCCGTACGTCGAGCAGGCCTTCAACACCACCAGCACCATGTCGGCGACGGAGATGCTGCGCGGCGCCGGCAACTGGGTGGCCTACCTCAACTTCGGCGAGGCCTGGCTGCCCGCCGGCTGGATGATGGCCACCTCGGTGCTCGCGGTGCTCGGCTCCGCCCTGGCCGCCGCACTCGGGCTCGCCGGGCTCGCCCGCCGGGACATGCCCGAGCGGCGCTGGCTCGTCCTCACCGTGCTGGTGGTCAGCGCGATCATGCTCGCCGGTTACGGCGGCGCGCTGGGCGCCCCGTTCGCCGAGGGCTTCCAGGCCTGGCTCGACGGCTGGCTGAAGCCGTTCCGCAACATCTACAAGTTCCAGCCCGGCCTGGCCCTGGTGCTCGCCTTCGGCCTGGCCCACCTGCTCGCCCGGGGCAGCAGCCCGCACGGCACCCGGCCGCTGCCAGGCCGGCGGTTCGTGCCGATGCTCGCCGCCGTGCTGGTGCTGCCCGCGCTGGCCCTGCCCTATCTCACCGGTGCGGTGCTCCAGCCGGGTGCGTTCAGGGAACTGCCCGAGCACTGGCAGCAGACGGCCGACTGGCTGGCCGACAACTCCTCGCGGAGCCGCGCCCTGGTGGTCCCGGCCACCGCGCACGGCGTCTACACCTGGGGTTCACCGATCGACCAGCCGCTGCACGTGCTCGCAAACTCGCCGTGGGCGCAGCGCGACTACGTGCCGTTCGGCACGCCCGGTGAGCGACGCCTGCTCGACGCCGTCGAGCAGGCCCTGCTGACCGGTGGAGAGGTGCCCGGCCTCGCCGACTACCTGGGACGGGCCGGTCTCCACCACGTCGTCGTCCGCAACGACCTCGACCCGGACCAGCTCGGCTACGTGCCGCCGCAGATCGTCAAGCGCACGCTGGAGGCCTCCGGCTACCGGCGGGTGGAGGCCTTCGGGCCGCTGACGACCGGTGGGCGCATCCCGCCGAACACCCCCGTCGAGATCCAGGGCTTCTACCCGCGGCAGCGTTCCGTCGAGATCTACGAGCCGGACGACTCCGCCCTGCCCGGTCGCGTCGCGCTGCAACCCGTCGCGAACACCGCGCAGGTCAGCGGTGGCCCGGAAGCGCTGCTCCAGCTCTCCGCCGACGCGGACTTCCGGGACCGGCCGGCAGTGCTGACCGGCGACGAGCACCCCGGCCTGGACACCCCGCCGCTGCGGGCCACCGCCGACGGCCTGCGCCGCGCGGACACCCGCTTCGGGCTGGTCAACAACAACACCTCGTACACCTATACGGCGAAGGAGCGGAACCACACCGGCAGCGCCCAGAACGCGGGTGAGGAGCCGAAGCAGATCCTGCCCGTCGAGGGCACCCGCCACCAGACGGTCGCCACCCTGCGCGGCGCCAAGTCGGTGACCGCGTCCAGCAGCGGCAACTGGCTGTTCCACCTGCCCGGCTTCGACCCGGTCAACGCCTTCGACGGCGACGCCGGGTCCGCCTGGGCCGAGGGCAGCTCGGGTGACAGCGTCGGTGAGTGGATCCGCATCGAGTTCGAGAAGCCGACGGACATCCCCGGCTCCCTCCAGCTCACCCCGCTGGCCAGTGACGGTCTGCGCCCGGCGCCCACGTCGGTGCGGATCGAGACCGACAAGGGCCGCGTGGAGAGCGCCCTCCAGGCCGAGGCCACGTCCCAGCGCGTCAAGGCGCCGCAGGGCGAGGCGAAGTGGCTGAAGCTCACCATCACCGGCTCGCAGGAAGGGCGGCCCGGGCTCACCGGCGCCGGTTTCTCCGAGATCGAGATCCCGGACGTGCAGGTCACCCGGCTGCTGACGCTGCCGAACGACGCGCCGGACACCGAGACCGACGCCGAGGTGTACTCGCTGCACCGGACCGCCGACCCCGGCGGCCTGGCACCGGTCGGCGCGGAGACCGGGCTGCACCGCAAGTTCCGCGCCTCCTCCGGCGGCGAGCACACCCTGACCGCCACCGCGCTGCCGGTGCCCGGTCGGGCCCTGGACGAGCTGCTGGACCAGGCCGCGCCCGGTTCCCGGGACCGGATCACCGCCTCGGCGGAGTCCACCAGCCCGACCGGGACCTCACTCAGCGCCCGGAACCTCGTCGACGGTGACCTGACCACCGCGTGGATCGCCGGGGACCGTCCCGTCATCCACCTCAAGTGGCCCGAGAAGCGCGAGATCTCCTCGATGGTGCTGTCCGGCGCGGGCGGTATCTCCGCCCGCCCGTCGGAGGTCCAGATCTCCTCCCCGGACGGCGCGGTGACCACCTCGGTCGACGACAACGGCTGGGCCCGCTTCGAGACCATGGAGACCGACGAGCTCACTCTGACCCTCACCGAGACGGCGCCCCGCAAGCTCCACAACCCGCTGGCGGGCGAGGACCTGCAACTGCCGGTCGGCCTCAACGAGATCTACCTGCCGGCGCTGGACGAGTTCCGGGTCGCCGCCCCGTCCGCGGACCGCACCTTCGAGCTGGCCTGCGGTGAGGGCCCGCCGATCGCGGTCAACGGCACGATGCACGCCACCAAGGTCTCGGGCTCGGTCCGCGACCTGACCGAGCGCCGTCCGGTGGACGTCGAGCTGTGCGCAGCCGACGAGGCCGAGGGCACCGTCGAGCTGGAAGCCGGTGACCAGATCGTGGAGGCCGGCGGCGCCGGTCCGCTCGCGATCACCGACATCACGCTCACCCGCGGTGACACCTCACCGCAGGCCACCGGCCCCGAGCGGACCGTCGACGCCTCCGACTGGGCGGGCGACGCCCGCACGGTGGAGGTCGGCGAGGGCCAGGCCTCCTACCTGCGGACGCACATGAACGCCAACCGCGGGTGGAAGGCGACGCTGGACGGCGAGGAACTGGAATCGCTGCGGCTGGACGGCTGGCAGCAGGCCTTCCTGATCCCCGAGGGCTCCGGCGGCACCGTCGCCCTGGAGTACACGCCGGCCACCTGGTACAAGGGCGGCATGGTCGCGGGACTGCTGGGCGTCGTGGCGCTGGTGGTGCTCGCCCTGCTCGGCCGCCGCTCCGGTACGCCGCTCGGTGAGCAGCAGCCGCCGGCCCCGGGCTGGCTGCTGGGCGGGGTGGCGCTGACCGCGGTCATGGTCGTGGTCTCCGGGCCGTTCGCCCTGGTCGTGCCGGTACTGGCCCTCGTGGCCTGGTGGCGGCCGACGCTGCTGCCGCCGATCGCGCTGGCGGGCATGCTCGGAGCCGGTGTGGTCGCCGCGCTCGGCGCGACGTCCGCCTTCGCCGACGGCGTGGGCGCCTTCGGGCCGCTGGCCCAGGCGCTGGCCCTGATCGCGCTGGCCGCGTCCCTGGTCACGGTGCCGGTGCGGGAGGAGTCCGCGGCACCGCAGCACGCCCACCGCGGCGCGGGCCGCCCGGTGCGGCAGCCTCCGATCGCCGATCCGGCTCCGGCGCCCGCCCCCGGGCAGTACCGTCAGCCGGAGACGTCCCGACCGCCTGGTGAGGAAGCCAACCGATGACCACAGCGCAGCGGATCCCGTTCCCCACCGTGGACGAGATCTCCCGACACTGCCATGTGGAGGACGAACCGGACACCGTGCACATCGAGGTCCACCTGCCCGGCCGCGTCGAGGTCGAGCGGCTGCGCGAAGCCGTCCGGGGCGCGCTGGGCAAGCACCCGCGGGTGCTTGTCCGGCAGGCCCCGGGCCGCTGGTGGGACCGGGGCTACGCCTGGGAGGTGACCGCCGGGCCCGACCGCGAACCGGTCGTGCGCCCCGGCGGCACCCTCGCCCAGGCGCGGCAGCGGGCCATGACCGACATCCCGTCGCTGACGGGTTCGCCGCCGCTCCGGATCGAGGTGCTGGACCCGGACGACGGCGCCGAGGGGTCGGTGCTGCTTGTCACCGTCAACCACATCGCGCTGGACGGCCCCGCCTGCCTGCGGGTGCTGGCCACCGCCGCCGAGCTGTACGGGGGCGCGGACAACGCGCCGGCCCCCGCCCCGGTGCGGGCCCC
>NZ_BAAHCA010000117.1:0-8976 GCF_054776295.1 Streptomyces sparsus | reverse complement strand
CGCCTCGGCAACCCCGCCGCGCCACCGCAGCGTGGCCGCGGCCCACTCCGCGCCCAGCAGCTCCTCCACCCCGGTCCAGCCCGTGGTGGACAGACCCGCCCCGGCCCAGGCCGGCTCCAGGGCACGCCGCACCACGACGGCCAGCCGCTCCGGATCGGCACCCTCCCGGGCGTAACCGTCCTGGCAGACCCCGCAGAAGCAGAGCGACATCAGGTACGACGCCGCGTCTCCGAGGGCGACACCGGCCACCTTGTCGTGGGCGTGCAGATGCGCGAACCCGTACCAGCCGCAGGACTCCAGCTCGGTGCCCTCCGCCCCCGGCCGCACCGCGGCCTCGGCCGCCAACTCCACCAGGTAGGAGCGGACCTCGGGGCGGGCGACGCACGGCGCCCACGGGTACCGGTCGCCGTACACGTTCGTCACGCAACTGCCCGGATGCTCCGCGCCCAGGCGGGAGTTGTGCGCGAGCACCACCCAGCTGTGCACCTGGAGACCCGCGTCGGCCAGCGCCTGCGCGGCCTCCGCGTACGGGTCGTCCGAGGCCATCCAGGTCTGCCGGAACGGACGCAGCTCGTGAGCCGCCCAGCGCCCGGCGTCCGGCGGGTAGAGCACCGCGGCGTGCTCGGCGGTGACCACGCGATGACCGGGGTGTCGAGGCGTCACCGCCCGCGTGGAGTGGTAGGCACTGGCGAGCGTCACCTGCTGCACACCCAGGTCGGCGACGCGGCCCGGTGCGTCCGGATCCCCGACGACGTCCCAGGGATAGAGGAAGACGGAGGTCTTCATGCGGCTCCTACGGCAGGGCACGACCGCTGCTCCTGGCCTCGGTCGGCGAAGGGTGGACGGTGGGTGCGGCCGGCACCGGGCCGGCGACACGAGCCGGGCGAACGCCGGGACGGACCCGGAACGGATGGGGCGGACGGGCACGTTGCGCGCCGCGCGACCGGTGTTTCGGGGAGCGACGCGCCGAAGACGCGGTGACGGTGTACCGGCGACGTGCCGGCGGTCCGCCGGGCGGTCCCGGGGCGCGGGACGACCGTCCCGACGTGCGGGCTCCCAGTCGGCGGATGCCCGCCCCGGACCGCGCACGCGCGCCCGTCGAGACGCCGCCGTGCGCGGCGGCGTCACGTTAGGACGGCCCGACACCGCAGGTCAAGACGGTGCGGATCGGACCCGTACGGCAATCCGGCCGTGAACGTACCCGCCCGGGTCGACACTTGACGGGGCTCCCCGACGCTTCCTAGCTTGTCCGTTGCATGCGAACGTCATCCATCGGCGTGACGCCCTCCGCGCCGGATCCCCCGGCGCGCCGCAAGCCGTAGGTTCCGTGTGCACGCGCAACGTCCGCACACCTCCCGCCCCACTCGCACGCCGCCCCACCGGGCCCCTTCCGCCGGCTCCCGGAACGCCGTCCGCGGCGCCGTCCCGTCGCCCACCGCGCGTCCCGTCCCGGCAGGACGAGCCCCCAGCCCGCTCCGTCCGCTTCCACCCCGGCACTCGCATCACCACCGAGGAGAGTCCCCGCATGCCCGCTCCCCGCACCGTCCTGCTCACCGGCGCCGCCGGCGGCATGGGAACCCTGATGCGGGGACTGCTGCCCGCCTACGGGTACGAACTCCGCCTGCTCGACGTCGCCCCCATCGCCGACGCCCCCGACGCGATCACCGCGGACCTCGGCGACAAGGAGGCGCTGCGGGAGGCGGTGCGCGGCGTCGACGCGGTCATCCACCTTGCCGGCATCTCGCTGGAGGCCCCCTTCGAGATGATTCTGCATGCGAACATCGCCGGCACGTACAACCTCTACGAGGCCGCGCGCGAGGAAGGAGTGCGGCGCATCGTCTTCGCCTCCTCCAACCACGCCACCGGCTACACGCCCCGCCCGCAGCCGGGCGAACCGCTGATCCCCGTGGACACCCCGCGCCGCCCCGACACCTTCTACGGCCTCTCCAAGTCCTTCGGCGAGGACCTCGCCCAGCTCTACTGGGACCGGCACGGCATGGAGACGGTCTCCGTCCGCATCGGCTCCTGCTTCCCGGAACCCACCTCCGTGCGCATGCTGTCGCTGTGGATGAGCCCCGAGGACGGCGCCCGGCTCCTCCACGCGGCGCTCACCGCCGAGGACGTCGGCCACACCGTCGTGCACGGCTCCTCCGACAACACCCGCCTGTGGTGGGACCTGACCACCGCGCGGGCCCTGGGCTACGAACCGCAGGACGACTCCGAGCGGTTCGCCGAGAAGATCATCGCCGAGCACGGCGAACTGGACCCCGGCAACCCGGAACACACCTGCCTCGGCGGCCACTTCGTGACCAACCCGACGCTCTGGCCGCACCCCGCGAACTGACCCGGCCCCGGCGACCGCGCGGGCCGTCTCCGATCCGCGTCAAAAATATCTCGGCACCCGGCAGCAACCTTTCTGCCATGGGCGGCGACCAGGCAGTGCAACACCCCATCGCACCGCGACGGGAGACCAGGGACGGCACGGACCGGCGCCCCGCGCCGACCCGGGCACGTCCCCGGTGGAACGCACCCGGTGCGGCCCACCGGCCAAGGGGAGACGCCCGCTGCTCCCCGCGGGCACCACCTCCCACGGAGCCCCCCACCACAAGGAGCCGACGCAATGACCGACTCTCCGCACACCCCGCTCACCGGCAGACGGCGAGTGATCGCCGGCGGCCTCGCCGCCCTCGCGCTCGCCGCCGGCACCCTCGTCTCCGGCCTGACACTGCCCACCGCCTCCGCCGCCACCTGGCCGTCCGCCAACGGCAACGAGCCGGTGAGCTCCACCAGGAGCATCTCCGGTTCCGTCGACGGAGGCATGAAGCGCTACTACGGCACCGGCGACCTCGGCAGCGGCAACCAGGACGAGGACCAGGGCCCGCTCTTCAAGCTCGCCGACGGCGCGACACTCAAGAACGTCATTCTCGGCGCCCCCGCCGCCGACGGCATCCACTGCTCCGGGAGCTGCACCCTCCAGAACGTGTGGTGGGAGGACGTCGGCGAGGACGCGGCCACCTTCCGGGGCAGCGGCAAGACCTACCGCGTGATCGGCGGCGGCGCCCGCAAGGCCTCGGACAAGGTCTTCCAGTTCAACGGCGGCGGCACCCTCACCATCTCGAACTTCGCCGCCCAGGACTTCAAGACCTTCGTCCGTTCCTGCGGCAACTGCTCCACCCAGCACAAGCGCACCATCAACGTCAGCAACACGGAGATCACCGCGCCCGGCAGCGTCATCGGCGGCATCAACACCAACTACGGCGACTCGCTGACCCTGCGCGGCATCACCATCGTCAAGGACGGCAGCAGGAAGATCGTGCCCTGCCAGAAGTACATCGGGAACAACCGCGGCGCCGAACCGCAGCAGAACGGCTCCGGCCCCGACGGCACCCACTGCAAGTACTCGGCCTCCGACCTCACCTACCGCTGAGCCGCAGTGGTGAGGCCGAACCCCTGACCACCGGTCCCCTCCGCGCCCTACCCGTGCGGAGGGGACCCGCGCGTGCCAAAGGCCCACAGTGGCGGAGGCCCGCTGACGGTCGGCGCCACCACCTCCGCCCAGACCGTCTTGCCACCGGGCAGATACGGCCGCACCCCCCACTCCGCGGCCAGCGCGTCCACCAGGAGCAAGCCGCGACCTCCCTCACCCGAGCCACGAACGAGCGCGGGCGCCCGCTCCCCCCGAGGGTCCGTCACCTCGATCCGGAGCCGACCGTCCGTCAGGAGGGTCAACCCGGTGCGGAAGCAGCGCCCGGCCACCCGACCGTGCAGCACGGCGTTCGCCGCCAACTCGGCGACCACCAGCTCCACCGTCCCCGTCTGCTCGCAGCCGCGTGGCCAACCCCACCGCACCACCTGCTCGACGGCGAGCAGCCGGGCAAGACGGGCGCCGCGCCTGGTGGCGCTGAGCAGCTGAGTGAACTGCGGTGGGGGAGTCGTCGATCGAGGCACGCGGTTCTTCACGGATTCAGTCGTCACGCCTCCAGAGTCGCTGCTGCCCACTACGCTGACCAGCAACGACAGCGGTACGTAGTGACCTGGTAACGCTGGACACCGCGACCCGTACCGCACGTACCCCTGCCCGGCAGGTCCGGATCGGTACGGCGGCACGAGGCGAGGAGGGAAACGGGGATGGCGGCAGAACTGTCGGACGCGATCGGGGACGACGGCGACGCGGAGGACGCCCACGACGTGTTCCGGGTGGTGGGCCGGCAGATCCGGCTGCTGAGGGAACGCGCAGGTCTCACCCAACGCGAACTGGGTGAGCAACTCGGATACAGCGAGGACCTGATCCGCTCCCTGGAACGAGGCCGTCGCACACCGCAGGCCGAGTTCCTCGACGCCGCCGACACCCTGCTGGAGGCGGGCGGTCTGCTCCGGGCGGCCACCGAGGACGTCGCCCGGGCGAAAGCCCGCTCCCGCGTCAGGCACCCGGCATGGTTCAAGGACTACGCCCGTCTTGAGGACCAGGCTGTCGAACTGCACGACTACAGTGCGCTGGCGCTGCCCGGTCTGCTCCAGACCGAGGAGCACGCCCACGCCGTCTTCGCCAGCAGGCAACCGCTTCTCCCTGATGACGTGGTTGAGCATCGAGTAGCGGCGCGGCTCGAACGACAGCGCATCCTGACCCGTTGGCCGCCTCCGCTGACGACGTTCACCATCGAGGAGTCCGTGCTCCGCCGACCGGTCGGCGGGCGTGCTGTCCACTGCCGGCAGTTGAAGCAACTGCTGGCAGTGGCCGCGTTGCGGTGCGTGGAGTTGCAGGTGATGCCGAACAGTTGCGAGGAACACCCCAGCCTGGGAGGCCCGTTCATCCTGCTCACCCCGAAGGGGCGTGCTCAGGTCGGTTATTTGGAGATTCAGAACACCAGCAAGCTGGTCACCGACCCTGAAGAAGTACGTATGCTGGCCGCGAGGTACGGGAGTATCCGCGGCCAGGCACTCAACCCGCGCGAGTCCCTGGCGCTGATCGACAGGATCCTGGGAGAGCAATGAGCACTGAGCAGTGCACCGGGCATGCGCACCTCCCTTGGCGCAAGAGCAGCTACAGCAGCGGTGAAGGAGGCGCCTGCATAGAGGTGGCGGCCACGGAGGTGGCCGTCCTGGTCCGTGACTCGAAGGACCTGTCCCGGCCTCCGCTCACCGTGGGCCGTGCCGGCTGGGCGCACTTCGTCCGCCACACCGCCGACGGCTGACCTCGCTCGCTCCGCATAGCGTTCGTCATCGAGCGTGACGAGTGGGTGATCGCGGGCCTGCTCGGACGCCGACGCGTCCTGTGACGGCATCCTCACCGCCCCGGCCCTCATCGCGGTCCGCAGGGCTCGCGTCCGCCGGACTGCGCGTCCAGCGCCCGGCCGCCCACCAGCCCTGAGCCGGCTGGTCACCGCCGTCTCAGCGCACCCGGCCCCGGGGCTTGAGCGCGACCGGCGGGAGTTCCGGGGCGGGGAGGGCGGCGCCGTCGTAGCCGTGCACCTGGCCGAACCGGGACCCCCGCGACCAGTCCGCACGTGCCTGGGCGATCTCCTCGTGCGTGCGGCCGATGAAGTTCCACCACATGACGATCTTCTCCGCGAAGGGTTCGCCGCCCAGCAGCATCAGCGCGCTGTCGCTGTCGGCGCGCAGCGCGAGTTCGCGCCGTCCGCAGCCGAGGTACAGCATGGAGTCCGGCTCGACGCGCACGCCGTCCACGTCGGCGGCGCCGGCCATGGACAGCACCGCGTACTCGAAGTCCGGGTCCAGCGGCAGGCGGGCGGTGGCTCCGGCGGTGAGGGCCAGGTCGGCGCCGACCAGCGGTGAGTACGTGCGGCCGGGGGAGCGGGCACCGTCGAGTTCACCGAGGACGACGGTGGCGCGCACCCCGGGCGCTGTCACCCGCGGCAGCTGCGCGTGGTGCTCGAAGGCCGGGTCGGTGTGCCGGTCGGCGTCGGGCAGCGCCACCCACAGCTGCGCGCCGTGCAGCAGCCGGCCGTGCTCGCGCGGCGACTCCTCGGAGTGCGAGATGGCCCGGCCCGCCGTCATCAGTCCCAGTTCGAAGGGCCGCACCTGCTGGAGGCTGCCCACGCTGTCGCGGTGCAGCACCTCCCCTTCGTGCAGCCAGCTGACGGTCTGCAGCCCGGTGTGCGGGTGCGGTGGTACCTGCATGCCCGGCCGGTCGGTGATGTCGTCCGGCCCGTACGTGTCGACAAAGCACCACGCGCCGACCATGCGGCGGCCAAGACCGGGCAGCAGCCGGCGCACCTGGGTCGACTCGCCGAGCGGCACGGTGCGGCCGGTCATGAGTTCGCGGACCGGTCGTGCGGCCACCCCGTCGAGTCCGCCGCACGCCCGCGCGGTCGGCCGGAGGTCAAGATCACTCATGTGCCCACGCTACGCCTGAGGGCCGACCACGGGAATGCCGAGCAGCGGAAATACGATGGCCGGGCACCATGCTGAAGCAGAAGCGCTGAGACGCAGCGCGACTTGCCTACTCTTTCGGGGAGAGGGCCATGACCACGCGACGTACACCGCTGCCGGGCGTCGGCGTCCAGTACGACCTGCAGACGCGGGGAGGCCGGCGCCTCTCCGTCGTCGTGCACCAGGACGGACGCCGCTTCATCGGCTTCTACGAGCCGGACGACCCGGACTCCTGCCGGGCCACCGTCGAGCTGAACGCCGAGGAGGCGGGCGCGCTGGCGACGCTGGTCGGGCCCGAGAACGGCGGCGTCGACGGGCTGCACTGCTCCGAGCTGGACCTGGACCTGGTCACCGAGCGCATCCCGGTCGACTCGAAGTCCCCCTACCGCGGCCGGCCGCTGGGCGACACCCGGGCGCGGACCAGGACCGGGGCGTCGGTCGTCGCGGTCCTGCGCCGCACCGGCGCCGAGCCCTCGCCGGGGCCGGGCTTCCGGCTCGAGGCCGGGGACACGCTGGTCGTGGTGGGCACCAGAGAAGGCGTCTCCGACCTGACCGACATCATCGCCGGGGGCTGACCGAGTGCACGACACCACGATTCTCCTGATCGAGCTGGGCGCGGTGATTCTCGGTCTGGGGCTCGTCGGCCGCTTCGCCGGGCGACTGGGTATGTCGCCCATCCCGTTCTACCTGCTGGGCGGCCTCGCCTTCGGCAACGGAGGCATTCTCCCGCTCAGCGCGAGTGAGGACTTCTTCGAGATCGGCGCCGAGATCGGCGTCATCCTGCTGCTGCTCATGCTGGGCCTGGAGTACAGCGCCTCGGAACTGGTCAGCAACCTCAAGACCCAGTACCCGTCCGGACTGGTCGACTTCGTGCTCAACGCGGTGCCGGGTGCGGTCGCGGCGCTGCTGCTCGGCTGGGGGCCGGTCGGGGCGGTGGCCCTGGCCGGCATCACCTGGATCTCGTCCTCGGGTGTGATCGCGAAAGTCCTCACCGAACTGGGACGGCTGGGCAACCGGGAGACCCCGGTCGTGCTGGGCGTCCTGGTCATGGAGGACCTGGCGATGGCCCTCTACCTGCCGTTGCTGACGACCGTCGTCGCCGGTGTGAGCCTGGCGAGCGGCAGCATCACGCTCGCCATCGCCCTGGGCACGGTCGGACTGGTGCTGTTCTTCGCCCTCCGGCACGGCCGGGTGATCAGCCGCGCCGTCTCCTCCGACAACGCCGAGACGCTGCTGCTGGTGGTGCTCGGGTTGACGCTGCTGGTCGCCGGAGTGGCGCAGCGCTTCCAGGTGTCGGCGGCCGTCGGCGCGTTCCTGGTCGGCATCGCCATCTCCGGGGAGGTCGCCCACAGCGCCCGGGCGATGCTGACGCCGCTGCGGGACCTGTTCGCGGCGGTCTTCTTCGTCTTCTTCGGCCTGTCCACCGTGCCGGCCAACATCCTGCCGGTGCTGGTGCCGGCGGTGCTGCTCGCCCTGGTGACGTCCGGAACGAAGGTCCTCACCGGCTGGTACGCCGCCGGGCGGGCCGGCATCAGCCCACGGGGACGGTTGCGGGCCGGCGGCGCGCTCGTCGCCCGCGGCGAGTTCTCCATCGTCATCGCCGGTCTCGCGGCCGGCACCGAACCGCAGCTGGCGCCACTGGCCACGGCCTACGTGCTGCTGATGGTGCTGCTGGGCCCGTTCACCGCGCGCTGGGCGGAACCCGCCGGACTGCGGTTGCTGGCGTGGGCGGGCCGGGACGTCCGTCCGGGCGGCTCCAAACCGTCGGCCGGCGTCGGGCCGCAGGGGGAGTCCGTGCCGCGGCTGTAGGTTCCCACAGCGAGGCGGCGCGGCCTGTGGTGGATCATCCGGGAACACTTCCGGCGCCCTCCGTGGGACACTCAAGTACGTGCGTTTTCTCCCCGGCGGCAGGTCGGGGGTCACACCTTTCGAACGACTGGGATGTTCAGCACGTGCGATTCCTCAACGATCAGCGGCCCGCCCACGACCTGACCTACGACGACGTGTTCATGGTCCCGAACCGCTCCTCGGTGGGCTCCCGGCAGGCGGTGGACCTCGCCGCACCCGACGGCACCGGGACGACCATCCCGCTGGTGGTGGCGAACATGACCGCCATCGCGGGCCGGCGCATGGCGGAGACCGTCGCCCGACGGGGCGGCCTTGTCGTCATCCCGCAGGACATCCCGCTGGACGTCGTCGCGGACGTCATCTCCTGGGTGAAGTCCCGGCACCTGGTGCTGGACACACCGATCGTGCTGGCGCCCACGGCCACCGTCGCCGACGCCCTGTCGCTGCTGCCGAAGCGGGCCCACGGCGCGGGCGTGGTCGTGGACGGCGGCCGACCGGTCGGCGTGGTCACCGACGCCGACCTGACGGGCGTGGACCGCTTCACCCAGCTGTCCGCGGTCATGTCGAGGGACCTGCTGCTGCTCCCCGCCGACATCGACCCGCAGGAGGCGTTCCACCGCCTCGACACCGCGCACCGCCGGATGGCTCCGGCCGTGGACGCGGACGGCCGCCTCGCGGGGGTGCTCACCCGCAAGGGCGCGCTGCGCGCGACGCTGTACACACCCGCCACCGACGCGG
>NZ_BAAHCA010000116.1:0-9040 GCF_054776295.1 Streptomyces sparsus | reverse complement strand
CGCCCGCAGTTGCCGCCGGGTGGCGTAGCCGTCCGGGGCGAGCCGCCACCGGTAGACGGGCAGGGTGCTCATGAGGTGGCGCCTTCAAGGACGAGTCCGGCGCCGTCGCGGTGCTCCTGGTAACGGCTGGAGACCCAGCCGATCGACCAGCCGCACAACTCCGCAGCCGACCGCACCGGCAGCCCTTCACCGAACGCGGCGTGCACGATCCGGCGCGCCTCCGGCTCAGGCAGCTTGGTGTTCACCGGTCCGCCGGACAGGAGGGCGGCGCGTTCACGGCGTTCACGCTCGGCCCGTTCCTGCTGCTGCCGGCGCGCTGCCTGCTCGCGCTCTAGCCGCTCCCGCTCGGCCCGCTGGGTGGCTTCGCGTTCGAGGCGTTCACGCTCGCGCTGGTGTTGTTCACGCTCGCGTTCACGGCGTTCACGAGCCTCCCGCTCCGCCCGCTCCCGCGCCTCCTGCTCAGCCCGCTCCGCACAGCGGGCGGCTTCCTCACGTTCGGTCTGCTCACGGGCAAGACGCGCCTCGTGTTCACGCTGTTCACGCGCCAGCATCGCGGCGTGCTCACGCTCCTCGCGCACCCGCCGCTCCGCCGCCTCCCGCCGCTCAACCTCGGCCCGTTCGCGCGTTTCACGTTCGGCGCGCTGCTGGGCTTCGTGGGCGGTCAGGGCGGCGGCGATGGCGCGGCGGTAGGCGAGTCCGGTCTCTGCGGTGACGATCAGCAGCAGCGGCGCCACCGCATGAACAGCCACGCCGACTAGGTCTTTCTTCAACGCGGAGTCGGCGACGTTGAGGGCGAGGGTCATGCAGCCGGTCATCCACCGCAGCACCACCGGCCACCGGCCCCCATGCCCACCCAGACGGGCCAACACGGCGTCGAGGCGGACCACGATGACGACGGCTGCGTCCACTACGAGGGGGAGGATCGGGGCCGTCCAGGCCCATCCGTCGGGGGTGTGCTTGGCCATGAGCGGGGTGACGGTGAGGATCGAGAACAGCATGGCGCCGCCGACGATGAGCCAGGTGCCGACGGACAGGGCGCGGTCTGCTGAACGGATTTGAACAGCGTTCACGACCCGCCCCCGTCCCGGCGGACCGGCATGACCAGCCAATCGGAAACGGTGCTCGAGTCGGTCTGCGGCGTCCACCCGGACGGGCTGGCGCCGTGGAGCGCGGCGTGTTCCTTGGCGGCCTGAATACTGCCGTGAACACTGTGCGGCACCCCTGAACGCAGCAGCAGCGCCACCGGCTCCACCGCCGCACGACGCGCCGTCGACACCTCCGCCTCCAGACCGTCAACCGCCGCGGTCGCTTCCTTCAGCGCGGCCTGGAGGAAGGCCACGTCCTCGCGCAGGACCGCCGCGTCACCCTCCGCGATCTCCGCCCGCTCGGTCAGGTCGCGCACGCGCTGGACGTGGCACCGCCACACCTCCGCCGCATGGCCCTGAGCCTCACGAGCGGACGCCCGCGCCTGCTCAGTCCCCTGCTCCAGCTCGCGCAGGTGAGCATCGGTGACGAAGCGGATCATGCCGCACCTCCCGACCGGCGGTCGTCGGTGCAGGCGGTGAGGTGCCGGCGGGCCGCCAGGACCCGGCGGCGGGCGCGGCGGATGCGTCGGGTGTCGAGGTCGTTGCGCGGCCGGTCGAGCGTGGCGATCTGGGCATCCAGCAGCTCGACTTCCGCCTCAATGACGGGCATCTCGCGCTCGATGGCGTCCAGCTCAGCAGCGGTCGGCTCCGCATTCAGCGCACCGACCGCCGCCAGTGCGACGATGTTCCTCATGGGTCGTGTTCCTTTCAGCGTGGAACGGCCCGAACGCGGCTCCCGGGTGGCACCCCGGGAGCCGCTCGCCGTTGAAGTCGGTTCCGACTCCCCGCACTCCCGTCCGTACGTCGTCACGCAGCGCGCGGAACGGACGGACAGGAGAGGCAGTCGGCCGCAGCGTGACGTGCTGCGAGCCGTGGTGGACCGTGCATGTTGTCCAGGCGCCGCCGACCGGTCCGTAACGGTGGCGCCCAGCGTTTTCGTCGGTACATCAGGCGTCCTTTCGGCGAGGTCAACAGGGGTGAAGCACTGCAAGGGGGGCCACGCCCCCACCCTCCGGCCGTTGCTCGCGGTCGCCGGGCCACCTCGCCAGTCGGGCCGAAGCCCATTGCGTCCTACCTGGCCTTTAGCGGGATTGCAGCGTCCCCGCCCTCTGCTTGCGCACCAGGAATCGGAAGCGACTCCGTGTTCTGGTGCGCACCAGAAGCAAAGCATCTGGTGCGCACCAGAGTCAAGGGCTCCGCCGTTGAGGGCGGCGTTTTCTGTTCCGGTGCACCTCTAGAAGACCCGTGCGGGCAGGGGTGCCGGTAGCCAACAGCGCTTCACCGCAAGCCTGTTAAGGGACGGGTTAACCCCTGTTGACCTGCGGCGATATGAGGCATGCTGGATGGGTCGGTGAGTGGACCCAACGTCGGACGGTGGCCTGTGAGTACAGGACTTCGAAGCGCGCGTACGGCGCGTGGCTGGTCTCAGGAGCGGCTGGTTCGCGAGATCGAGCAGTACGCCCGACGGCATGTCACCGATGTGGCGTCGACCGCGAGTCTGCGGGTGTACGTGTCGGAGTGGGAGAACGACAAGCGGTCGATCTCGGACCGCTACGCGGCGATCCTGCGGCAGCTTCTCGGTGCCACGGATGCCGAGTTGCGGGGTGGCTCGCTCGCAGACACACCGCAGGTGACCGACGGCTATGCAGAGCTGCTCAACAGGATCGACTCAGCGAGCAGCGTCGGCGAGTCCATGGTGCAGGCGTTCAACGCTCAGACGGAACTGCTGCGGACCATGGACCGCCAGTTGGGCGCGGCCGGTCTCGTCGACCAAATGGCGGGGCACCTCTCCGCCCTGGAGGACGCCCTGAACTTCGCGGTGCTTCCCGGCGCGCGGCGGCCCGTGGCGCTCGCACTCGCGGGCGCGTCCACCCTCGCCGCGTGGCAGGCGATTGACTCGGGGGCGGTCGAGCGGGCATGGCGGCATTACGAACTAGCCAAGCGAGCCGCGCGCGACGCTGAGGCGCCGATGTACCTCGCTCACGCGATGGCGGAACAGGCGTACGTCCTGTGTGAGGCTGGCCGGCCGTTACTCGGCATCGAGCTGGTTCGCGACGCGCAGCGCACCCTCGGTCAGGCCGGGTCCCTGCGTCTCAGGGCGTGGCTGTACGCGGCGGAAGCCGAGATGTGCGCCCATGCTGGACTGCCCGACGACTGCCGTCGCGCTCTTGATGCGGCTATGGCAAGTATTCCGCCGGGCCCGGAGGACCGGGACCCGGACATGTTGAGCATCTTCCTCAACGGTGCCCACCTCGCTCGCTGGCGCGGCAACGTCCTTGCGCTGCTCGGTGACGGCGACGCTGTCACCAGCCTGTATGACGCCCTGGAGGTGGTGGACCCGACCTTCGTCCGCGCACAGGCCGGTATCCACACAGACCTCGCGCAAGCGCACCTTGCGCGAGCCGAGTACGACGACGCAAACGCCCACCTTCAACAGGCGCGGCTCTTGGCGAGCCGCACCGGGTCCGTGCGGCAGCGCCGTCGTGTCGATCTGCTCAGGGCGCGGCTGTAAGCCCCTGCTTGCCCCTGCTCGCGAGGATGTGCAGGAGGGCAACGAGGGTGCCGGAGCCCATCAGCTCACCGCGCGCCATCAACCCCGCCACGTTGGAAAGCGGTACCCACTCGATGTGTCCCGCCTCTTCGAGGTCCGTCGGGGGGCCCACGCGCTCAGCCCCATGCCCTACGAAGATTTCGTGCGGTGAGTCGACCATTCCGACCATGGGCTGATACGTGACAACGTGCTCCACGGTCTTCGGGCGCCATCCGGTCTCTTCCACCACTTCCCGCATGGCTGTGTCCGACGGGCTCTCCCCTTCGTCCACGATGCCGCCCGGGAGTTCCCAGCCCCACTGCTGCGGAACGAAGCGGTACCGCCACATCATCAGGACGCGGTCTTGGTCATCCAGAACGGCGGTGATAGCGACGTGGTGCAGCTTCACCACGTGATGTTCGAAACGCTTCACGCCGGGCGGCTCCACGTCCCAGAGCTGAAGCTTTACCCACCGGTTGTCGTAGACGTCCCGCTCGCCATGGATGCGCCACGGCTCTAGCCCTTCAGGTGCTGTGACGCTCACCGCACCTGGGACTCGGTATGAACTCCGCCCCCGAACCTCCAGGGCGCCCTCGGAGAGGAGCCGGGCCAGTACCTGCCGCAGCGCGGTACGGCCGATACCGAGTTCTTCCGCGAGCGCCCGTTCCGAGGGGAACTTGTCGCCGGGGGCGTACTCGCCCGTTGCGAGTCGATCGCGCAGCGTCTCGTAGACCTTCGTCGTCTTCGGTCCCATCCGTGGAGCACTCTCCGTTCTCAGGTGGTGCATACCAGCGTAGTAGCCCAATCTCACAGTGCCTCCGGTGTTGGATGGGAAGGTGAGAGAGTGGGGCCTTGAGATTCTGCACGGCCCCTTATCGCAGCAGGTGGCGGCCCATCTGCCGGGCCGTCTGCGGGCCGTCCGAGGGTGGCCGACGACGACCTACAACGACCGTCGACGACCACCATCCGAAGCTTCGACCGCAGGTCACCGAAATAGATCTGCGACACTGGTGCAGTTATGCCTAAGCCCGGAGAACTCACATTCGTCGCGCCGCGCGGGGCCAAGAAGCCGCCGCGGCACCTTGCCGATCTCAGCCCGGCCGAGCGCCGCGAGGCGGTGGCCGCGATCGGCGAGAAGCCGTTCCGCGCCAAGCAGCTGTCCCAGCACTACTTCGCGCGGTACGCGCAGGACCCGGCGCAGTGGACGGACATCCCGGCCGCCTCCCGGGAGCGGCTGGCGGCGGAGCTGCTGCCGGACCTGATGAGCGTGGTGCGGCACATCTCCTGTGACGACGACACGACGCGCAAGACGCTGTGGCGTCTGCACGACGGCACGCTCGTCGAGTCGGTGCTGATGCGCTACCCGGACCGGGTGACGATGTGCATCTCCTCGCAGGCGGGCTGCGGCATGAACTGCCCGTTCTGCGCGACCGGGCAGGCCGGTCTGGACCGCAACCTCTCCACGGCGGAGATCGTGCACCAGATCGTCGACGCCATGCGGGCGCTGCGGGACGGGGAGGTGCCGGGCGGGCCGGCCCGCCTGTCGAACATCGTCTTCATGGGCATGGGCGAGCCGCTGGCGAACTACAAGCGGGTGCTGGGCGCGATCCGCCGGTTGACGGACCCGGAGCCGGACGGGCTGGGCCTGTCGCAGCGCGGCATCACGGTGTCCACGGTCGGTCTGGTGCCGGCGATGCTGCGACTCGCCGACGAGGGGCTGAAGTGCCGCCTCGCGGTGTCGCTGCACGCTCCGGACGACGAGCTGCGCGACACGCTGGTGCCGGTGAACACACGCTGGAAGGTCCGCGAGGTCCTGGACGCCGCGTGGGAGTACGCGGAGAGGTCCGGCCGCCGCATCTCCATCGAGTACGCCCTGATCAAGGACATCAACGACCAGGCGTGGCGGGCCGACCTGCTCGGCCGGCTGCTGAAGAACAAGCGGGTGCACGTCAACCTGATCCCGTTGAACCCGACCCCCGGTTCCAAGTGGACGGCGTCCCGGCCCGAGGACGAGCGGGAGTTCGTGCGGACCCTCCAGCTGCACGGGGTGCCGGTCACCGTCCGGGACACCCGTGGCCAGGAGATCGACGGGGCGTGCGGTCAGCTGGCCGCGACCGAGCGCTGAGACCGGCTGGTATCGTTCGAAAGAACATACGGACAACCGAAAATCGACACCGATCCGACAGGGGAGCGCGAGCAGCGCTGAGAGTGCGGCAAGCGTGGTCAGCCACGCAGGGGCCGCAGACCCTCGAACCTCGCCCAGGTCATGCTGGGTAGGAAGTTCGGCACTTCTCTCGTGCTGCTTTCGTGCGCGCCCGTATTCGAAAGCAGCTCGATGAAGCGCACCACAGCCACCGCCCTGACCACCGCCCTCGCGCTCGCGGCACTGTCCGCGTGCGGAGGGACGGACGACGCGGGCAAGGGTGAGGCGAAGTCGAAGACGGTCACTCTCGTCTCGCACGACTCCTTCGCCGCGTCGAAGGACGTGCTCAAGCAGTTCACGAAGGAGACCGGCTACGAGATCGAGGTGCTGCGCGGCGGTGACGCGGGCACCACGGTCAACCAGGCGATCCTCAGCAAGGGCAATCCGCAGGGCGACGTGCTGTTCGGCATCGACAACACCATGCTCTCCAAGGCACTGGACGCCGACCTGTTCACCGCCCACCGGGCCGAGGGCCTGGCGAAGGTCCCGGAGCACGTCCAGCTCGACGCCGACAACCACCGGGTCACCCCGATCGACACCGGTGACGTGTGCGTCAACTACGACCGTGCCTACTTCGCCGACCGGAAGCTGGAGCCGCCGCAGACCCTCGACGATCTGGCCGACCCCCGCTACGAGGACCTGCTCGTGGTCGAGAACGCCGCGACCTCCTCACCCGGCCTGGCGTTCCTGCTGGCCACCATCGGCGCGTACGGCGAGCAGGGCTGGCAGGACTACTGGAAGAAGCTCAAGGCGAACGGCGTCGCGATGGTCGACGGCTGGGAGCAGGCGTACAACGAGCGGTTCACCGGCTCCGCGGCCGGCCGGAAGAAGGGCGACCGGCCGCTGGTCGTCTCCTACGCCTCCAGCCCGCCCGTCGAGGTGGTCTACGGCGACGACAAGGAGCCCGAGCAGGCACCGACCGGCGTCTCCACCGGCACCTGCTTCCGCCAGATCGAGTTCGCCGGCCTGCTCGACGGGGCGAAGAACCCCGAGGGCGGCAAGGCGCTGCTGGACTTCCTGCTGAGCCGGACGTTCCAGGAGGACATGCCGCTCAACATGTTCGTCAACCCGGTGCGCGACGACGTGGAGCTGCCGGAGGTGTTCGCCCGGTACGGCGAGCAGATCGAGGACCCGCACAGCGTGTCGCCGGAGAAGATCGCGCAGAACCGGGAGCAGTGGGTCAAGCAGTGGTCCTCGCTCCTGAAGTAGACCCCGCCGGTCCTCCCGGGGCGCGCCCTGCCAGGAAGGCCGGGGCGCGTTCCGCGTCGGCGCGGGCTGCCCGGCGCCGTACCGCGGTCCGCCTCGGGCTGCTGGTGGTGCCGTTCGGCTTCTTCGCGGTCTTCTTCGGCTACCCGGTGGCCGCGATCGTGGCGCGCGGTCTCTTCGAGGACGAGCGGTGGCACCCGGCACGCGCGATGGAGGTGCTGGCGGCGCCCGACACCGCTTCGGTCGTCTGGTTCACGCTGTGGCAGGCGGTGGCGTCCACCGTGCTGACGCTGGCGGTCGCGCTGCCCGGCGCCTACGTGTTCGCGCGGTTCGAGTTCCCCGGCAAGCAACTGCTGCGGGCCGTCGTGACGGTGCCGTTCGTACTGCCGACGGTGGTGGTCGGTTCGGCGTTCCTCGGCCTGCTGGGTCGCGGCGGCCTGCTGGACGATCTCTGGGGTGTCCGGTTGGACAGCGGCGTGTGGGCCATCCTGCTGGCGCACGTCTTCTTCAACTACGCCGTGGTGGTGCGCACGGTCGGCGGCCTGTGGTCGCAGCTCGACCCGCGGCAGGAGGAGGCCGCCCGGGTGCTGGGCGCCGGCAGGTTCGCCGCCTGGCGCCGGGTGACGCTGCCGGCCCTGGCGCCGGCGGTGGCAGCAGCGGCGCTGATGGTGTTCCTGTTCACCTTCACCTCCTTCGGTGTGGTGCAGATCCTCGGCGGCGCCCGCTACGCCACGCTGGAAGTGGAGATCTACCGGCAGACCGCGCAGTTCCTCGACCTGCCGACGGCGGCCGTGCTCACCGTGCTCCAGTTCGCCGCGGTGCTGGCCCTGCTGGCAGTGCACGCGTGGACGGTCCGCCGACACGGCGGAGCGGCTGCGGCGGTGGCGGCTGGTGCTCGGCGGGGCGGAGGGGGCCGACGGCACCGGGTGCGAACTGTCCGGCCGGGACGCCGCCATGGACCGCACGCTCTCCCAGGTGTACGGGCAGGAGCGCACCGCGGGGCTCGGCGGATCCGCTCCCCGGGTCGCCCGCTGGCTGGGTGACATCCGCACCTACTTCCCCGGTTCCGTGGTGCGGGTCATGCAGCGGGACGCCATCGACCGGCTCGGCCTGGCCGCGATGCTCGCCGAGCCGGAGATGCTGGAGGCGGTCGAGGCCGACGTGCACCTGGTGGGCACGCTGCTCTCCCTCGGTCGCGCGCTGCCGGAGACGAGCAAGGAGACCGCCCGGGCGGTGGTGCGCAAGGTCGTGCAGCAACTGGAGAAGCGCCTCGCCACCCGTACCCGCGCGACCCTGACCGGTGCCCTGGACCGCACCGCCCGGGTCAACCGGCCGCGGCACCGCGACGTCGACTGGGACCGCACGATCCGCGCCAACCTGCGGCACTACCTGCCCGAGCAGCGCACGATCGTGCCGGAGCGCCTGATCGGCTACGGCCGCGCCTCGCAGGCGGTGAAGAAGGACATCGTGCTGTGCATCGACCAGTCCGGGTCGATGGCGGCCTCGGTGGTGTACGCGTCCGTCTTCGGCGCGGTCCTGGCCTCGATGCGTTCGCTGAACACCCGGCTGGTCGTCTTCGACACCTCCGTCGTGGACCTCACCGACCAGCTCGACGATCCGGTGGACGTGCTGTTCGGCACCCAGCTCGGTGGTGGTACGGACATCAACCGGGCGCTCGCCTACTGCCAGTCGCGCATCACCCGGCCTGCCGAAACGGTGCTCGTACTGATCAGCGACCTCTACGAGGGCGGTATCCGGGACGAGATGCTGAAGCGGGTCGCGGCGATGAAGAGCGCGGGCGTCCAGTTCGTCACCCTGCTCGCCCTCTCGGACGAGGGCGCTCCGTCGTACGACGGGGAGCACGCCGCGGCGCTCGCCGCGCTGGGGGCGCCCGCGTTCGCCTGCACTCCCGACCACTTTCCCGAGGTCATGGCGGCGGCGATAGAGAAGCGCCCGCTTCCGGTTCCCGCCGCCTGAGCGCCGCCGCCCGCGCGACCGGGCCACCGGCCCCGCGAC
>NZ_BAAHCA010000115.1:0-9044 GCF_054776295.1 Streptomyces sparsus | reverse complement strand
AGGCGCTGACCAGCGTCCGGGGTTGTGCCCGGCCTCTCAACCTGCCGCCGGTTTGATGCCGGCCGCCCCGGCGCCCACCCGCTCGGTGGCCGCGTGTTCGGCGCCGGTCCGCCGCCTGTGGCTGTTCGCGGAGGGGCGCCGGCCGCCGCGGTCCTCTCCCATGACCCGCCAACCGGAGGGGGTCAGCGTGATGTAGGCGCCGCACCGCAGCCCGTGCAGCGAGCAGGCGTCACGCAGGGCCCACATCCACGCGCCGTCCTCTTCCGTCCAGTGCTCGTCCCCGTCACGGCAGCTGAGGATCACGGCCGTGCGGACCGGCGCGCGGCGACGCAGATCGTGCGGTATGACCCGGCGCAGACGGGACAGCAACGCGTTGCGGAACTCCCAGCCGTCGGACTGTGCCACCCGGTGGGTGAACGAGGCGCTGGCCGCGAACCGTTCGTCGGGTTCCAGCACCGCGACCATCACCGTGCCGGGAACCGGCCGATGGCGCAGGTGCAGGCCGTTGACCACCTCGCGCGGGTCACGCAGCAGCGGGATGCCTGCCGAGACCCACTCGGCCGGCTCCAGCGTGCGCCCGAGCCGGGAGACGGTGTGAGTGGCCGGACCGGAAGTGGTGCTGAAGGCCATGCGTACCCCTGTGTCTGCGCCCATGGTTCGACACGGCGTCGGGCATGGGCGCACACCGCGACAGTGCCTCGAGGACGGGACTTCCCTGATACGGAAGTCATACAGATTCTCGTAGCCCGTACCCGCGGACGGCAACGAGTAAATTCGCTGAGCGGCCTGAATCAGGCGGTGGGCCCACTTTTGTCCGCTGCCCGCCTGCTCCGCGGAACGCGTCCGGCCGGGCCCGGGCCGGCCGGTGCCGCGGAACCCCTCAGCCCTGCACGGCGAGCACCAGTGGCAGCACCTCCTTCGCACCGGCGACTCGCAGCTGCCGGGCGGCGATGGCCAGCGTCCAGCCGGTGTCCGTGTAGTCGTCCACCAGCAGCACCGGCCCCTGCGCTGCGGCCACCGCCGCGGCCAGCTCCGGCGAGACCGTCAACGACTCGCTGAGGCCGCGCACCCGCTGGGCGCTGTTACTGCGCGAGCCGTTCGACGCACCCTCGTGGGCGTACCCGACCTCACCCAGCAGTGGCATACGGCCGATCTCGGCGATGCGTTCACCCAGCGACCGGATCAGCACCGGCCTGGTACGGGACGCGACGGTGACCACGCCGGCGGGACGGCTTCGCGCGGAGTCGGTCGCCCAGCCGCCCGGGCCCTTCGCCCAGTCGGAGAGCACCGTCACCACGGCCTGCACCACGTCGTCCGGGACCGGCGAGTCGTCGGCGCCCGGGGCGAGCATGGGGCGCAGACGGTTGCCCCAGCCGATGTCGCTGAGCCGGCCCAGCGCGCGCCCCGTCGAAGCCTGCTGGTCGACGGGGATGCGTCCGCGGAGGTCCACCCCGACGGCCGGCAGTCCCGTCGGCCACATGCGCCGGGCCTCCACCTCGACTCCGGGGCGGGCCAGCTCGCCCCGGGCGGCAGCCAGCGAGTCCGGGGCCACCTCGTCGGTGAACCGCGGCCCGGCGCAGTTGTCACAACGGCCGCAGGCGGTGGCGTCCGGGTCGTCCAGCTGCCGGCGCAGGAACTCCATGCGGCATCCGCCGGTGGTGGCGTAGTCGCGCATGGCCTGCTGTTCGGCCTCGCGCTGGCGTGCCACCCAGGCGTACCGCTCGGTGTCGTAGTGCCACGGTCGGCCGGTGGCCGTCCAGCCGCCCTTGACCCGCCGTACGGCCCCGTCCACGTCCAGGACCTTGAGCATCATCTCCAGCCGGGACCGGCGAAGCTCCACCCGAGGTTCCAGCGCGGGCAGCGAGAGGGGCCGGTCCGCCGCCGCCAACACGTCCAGCGTGCGCCGCACCTGCTCCTCCGGCGGAAAGGCCAGCGAGGCGAAGTAGCGCCAGATGGACTCGTCCTCCGGGCCGGGCAGCAGCAGCACCTCGGCGTGCTCGACCCCGCGACCGGCTCGTCCGACCTGCTGGTAGTAGGCGATGGGAGAGGAGGGCGAGCCGAGGTGCACGACAAAGCCGAGGTCCGGCTTGTCGAACCCCATTCCCAGAGCCGACGTCGCGACCAGTGCCTTCACCCGGTTCGCCAGCAGGTCTGCTTCGGCGGCCTCCCGGTCGGCGTTCTCCGTCCGGCCGGTGTAGGAGGCCACCGGGTGCCCGCGCTGCCGCAGGTAGGCCGCCACCTCGTCGGCCATCGCCACCGTCAGCGTGTAGATGATGCCCGAGCCGGGCAGCTGGTCGAGATGGCTGTCCAGCCAGCCGAGCCGGTGCGCCGCGTCCGGCATGCGCACCACCGACAGGCTGAGGCTCTCGCGGTCCAGCGGACCGCGCAGCACCAGGGCCTCCCGGGCCTGACCGTCCTCGGACGACGACGCCAGCCCGGTGCCCAGCTGCTCGGCGACGTCCGCAGTGACCCGGGCGTTGGCGGTGGCCGTGGTGGCCAGTACGGGCACCCCCGGGGTCAGCTCGGCCAGCATGGTGCGCAGTCGCCGGTAGTCCGGGCGGAAGTCGTGCCCCCAGTCGGAGATGCAGTGGGCCTCGTCGACCACGAGCAGGCCGGTGGCCGCCGCCAGCCGGGGCAGCACCTGGTCGCGGAAGTCGGGGTTGTTGAGCCGCTCCGGGCTGACCAGCAGCAGATCGACGTCGCCCGCCGCCACCTCGGCCTGGACCTGCTCCCACTCCTCGGTGTTGGCGGAGTTGATCGTCCGGGCGGTGATGCCGGCTCTCGCGGCGGCCTCGATCTGGTTGCGCATCAGGGCGAGCAGCGGGGAGACGATCACCGTGGGCCCGCCGCCCCGGCGGCGCAGCAGCGCGGTGGCCACGAAGTAGACCGCCGACTTCCCCCAACCCGTCCGCTGGACCACCAGGGCCCGGCGGTGGTGCGCCACCAGCGCCTCGATCGCCCGCCACTGGTCGGGGCGCAGGCGTACCTCGGCGTCGCCCTTACCCACCAGGCGGGACAGGACGGCGTCGGCTTCGGCGCGCAGATTTTCGGCAGTCATGACCCCATGCAACCCGATGGGGCCGACAACACGCGAGCCGGCCCTGTGGACAAGCGGTAGATCATCAGATGATCGACGCCGGCTGTGGATGACGGACGACGCACGATCGCCCGTCGGGTCCATCGTCGGGGCATGACACACATCGGACCCATCCAGGCCCAGTCCCTCGTCGACAACCGCGTCACTCTGCGTGGCCCCGCCGAGCTGGCCGACGCCCTGCCGTACCTGTTGGGCTACCACCCGGACGACTCGGTCGTCGTCGCCGGTCTGCACGGCGACAGCGGCCGCTTCGGAGGCCGCATCCGCCTCGGCGTCCCCGCCCTCCCGCAGGAGTGGCCGGACACCGCCCGGCAGGTCGCCGAATGCCTGCTGGACAACAGCCGGGCCCGGGGCGGCCGCCCGGACGGAGCCGTGGTCTACCTCTGCCAGGAACCGGCTCCCGGGGAGAGCGGCCGGCTCGTCATGGAGCGGCTCAGGCCGCTGGCCCAGGAGCTGCGCACCGCCTGCGGACGGCTGGAGATGCCCGTGCACGAAGCCCTCTGCCTCTCCGCGGGCAGGTACTGGTCGTACTGCTGCCCCGACCTCCGCTGCTGCCCGTCCGAGGGCTCTCCGCTGGCGCCGGTGGGCCGCTCGGCGATGGCGGCGGCCGCCGCCTACGCGGGCATCCAGGTCCGTGGCTCGCTGCGGGAGCTCACCGCCCGCCTGAAGCCGCTCACCGGCCCACGGGCGGAGAGCCAGGAAGAGGTTCTTGAGGACGCCGGCGCAGCCCTGCTGCCCCGAATGCTGGCCCAGAGCGATCGGGCCGAGGTCCGCAAGGAGACCCTGCAACTGGGTCTCCGGATGCTGCACCGCTTCCGTAACGGGTCACGGTCCGTCAACAGGCTCACCGCCGATGCCGCTGACGCCGCTGACGACGCACTGCTCTCCGACACCGAGGCCGCCACGCTCATCCTTGGCCTCCAGGATCGCCTGACGAGGGACCGCGCCGCGGAATGGATGGAAAACCAGGAGGCGGAGCCGGCACTTCGGTTGTGGCGGGCGCTGAGCCGCCGCTGCGTCGGCTCCTACGCCGAGCACGCCGCCGCCCCGCTCACCCTGGCGGGGTGGGTGGCGTGGGTCGGCGGTGACGAACCCGGCGCGCGGGTCGCCTTCGGGCTGGCGTTGGAAGCCGACCCGGGTTACGTCTTCGCCAGGTTGCTGCACTCCGCTTGCAACGGCGGCCTGGATCCCGAGCCGCTGCGGTCGTGCCTGCGAAAGCAGCGGGCCTCGCACGACGCACGATCGCCACGGACGGCGTGACCAGGCCCCCGGTGCAAGCGTTCACCGCAGTGCAGGTCGCCGCACCCACCGACCCCCGTCAGCTCGACGCACGATTCCGCCCGCGCGAGAAAGACCGGAGCACGCCCATGCGCCCGACACCCACCTCCACTCCCGGCGCCCGACCGCCTGCCCGCCCGCGGACGCCTCCACGTCCGTCCGTGCACGAGCCGGTGCACGCCCTGATGATCTGTGTCGCGGCACCGGCCATCGCGGTCTCCGCCGAGCACGGCCAACTCACCGGCCGTGGCCTGGAGGGCTTCTACCGCAGCGGCCGGAGGGTCCTTTCCACGCTCAGACTGACCCTTGCGGGCCGCGAGCCGGTTCCCTTGCAGGGCCGCATGACGGGCGCCGGCCGGGCGCGCTTCGTGGCAGCGGCGCGCACCACCGCCGACAGCGGCCCCGACCCGGCCGTCACCGTGGTTCGCACCCGCGAGGCCGAAGGCGTCGAACGCATCGAGGTACGCAACTCCGCCTCGCGGGCCCTCAGGTTCCCGGTGGAGATCAGCCTGGGCACGGATCTTGCCGAGCTCGCCGCAGTCGCGGTCGGATGTCCCGGCGCGGAACTGCCCGCCGCGGTGCACGGCAGCGGACTGTGCTGGTCGGCCGGCGGGGAGAGAGCCGTCGTGGTGGCCCGCCCCACCCCGGACACCGCCCTGGCGGCCACCGGCTCACTGCGCTGGGAACTGGACATCCCGGCGGCGGGCAGCCGGACCATCGTCCTCACCCTCACCTTGGAGAGCCCCACCACCGCGTCGAGTACCGCGAGGAGACCACGGTCCGCAGTCGCGCTGCCCGGCCCTCGACCGGACACCCCGGCGTTCCCCTGGCATCGGGCCGAAGCCGACTGCGACGACCCACGGGTACCCGCGCTGCTGCGCGCCAGCCTCGACGACCTGCAGGGACTACTGCTGCGTGACCCGGATCACCCGACAGACGTGCACCTGGCCGCGGGCGTGCCATGGCGATGTGTGCTCGCGCCTGCCGAGTCGCTTCGCGCCGCCCGGATGCTGCTGCCACTGGGAACGTCACTCGCGGCCACCACTCTGCGGCTGCTCGCTCGCGGCCAACTGACGGCGGACGGGCCGGAACGCGGCCGCATGCCCGGCTCCCTGCGGCAGTCGGGCCCCCTCACGCCGCCCAGTTGCACAGCGGTGGAGACGACCCTCATGTTTCCCGTGGTGCTCGCCGAGGCACGCCGCTGGGGGCTGCCGGAGGCCGACGTCGAGGCGCTGCTGCCCGCTGCTGAACGCTGTCTCGACTGGCTGCGCCGCGTCGCTCGCACCGACGGATACGTGCCCGACCCTGTGCCGTCGGGCCCGTATCGGTGCGAAGGCCAGGCCCAGGCCCACCGGGCGGCGCTGCTGGGAGCCGGCCTGCTGGACGCCACCGGCCGCCCCGGAGGCGACATGTGGCGGGAGTGGGCATCGGGACTGCGCACCCGGTTCCGGGCCGACTTCTGGCAGGACGACTCCCGGGGAGGCCGTCCCCTCGCCTGGCGAACCCGGGAAGGCAGCCAGTCGGCGCGGCTGGGTTCCACCGCGGTGGAGCTGCTCGACACCGGCCTGGACGCCGGCGGGGACCACGCACCCGGCCTGCTGGACAAGGTGCAGACCGAGCAGCTCGCGCGTCTGCTCGGCGACCCCTCGATGGACTCCGGTTGGGGGCTGCGCAGTCTGGGGGCCGCTGAGCCCGGCCACCACGCCTTCGGGCACCGCAGCGGTGCCGTCCGCAGTCAGGAGACGGCGACGGCCGTGGCCGCGCTGGCTGCCGCCGGTTACGAACGGGAAGCGGTGTCGCTGCTGCGCGGACTGTTGGACGCTGCGGAGCGGTTCGAGCACCGCCTGCCGGAGATGTACGCCGTGGAGCAGCGGTCTGCCGGTGGCGTGCCGATCCCGCACCCGGCCGCCGCACGCCCCGCAGCGGTGGCAGCGGCGGGCGCGATCCAGATGCTGCTGGCAGTCGTAGGGGTGCGGCCCGACGTGCCTGCGGGAACGGTGTCCGTCCGCCCGATGCCCTCCGCGCCCCTGGGCGTCACGCGGTTCACCGGGCTCCGGGTCGGAGGTATGCCGTTCTCCGTGCGGGTCAGCAGACTCGGAGTGGGGGTGGTGGAGGAGGCCGGAGCCGGGCTCCAACTCGGAGTGTGAGTGCCCGCCTTCCGCGGTCGGGGCAGGCCGGGGGGAGTTGGCGGCCATGGCCGAACTGTCGGCGACCCGGGTCACACACCGCTTACGGCCAGGCGCCACGGACCGCAGCTTCGGGCTCCGCCCAACGGTCACGTCGTCACCCTGTTTATCGTCAGGCAGACGACTATGATCACGGCATGCCCTACGACCCGTCGGCCTTCCCGCCCTTCGCCGTCACCGTCGACCTGGTCGTGCTCACCGTGCGTCGGCACGAGTTGTGCGCGCTCGCCGTCAGACGGGGTGAACCGCCCTTTCAAGGGCGGTGGGCACTGCCCGGTGGGTTCGTCCTGCCCGACGAGGACCTCTCCTCCGCCGCGGCCAGGGAACTCGCCGAGGAGACGGGCCTGCGGGTGCACGAAAGGGACGGGCAGCAGGCCGGAGCGCACCTTGAGCAACTCGCCACCTACGGCGAGCCCCACCGGGATCCCCGGATGCGGGTGGTGAGCGTCGCTCACCTGGTTCTCGCGCCCGACCTTCCCGCGCCGACCTCGGGTGGCGACGCGCAGACAGCCCGCTGGGCATCGGTCACCACGCTGCTCACCACGGGCGCCGGCCGCAGGTCGGAACCGGGAGAGCACACCTCCGCGCTCGCCTTCGACCACGAGCAGATCCTCGCCGACGGGGTGGAACGCGCCCGCTCCAAGATCGAGTACTCCTCCCTCGCCACCGCCTTCTGCCCGCCCGAGTTCACGGTGGGGGAGTTGCGCAGGGTCTACGAGGCCGTCTGGGGTGTGGCACTGGACCCGCGGAACTTTCACCGGAAGGTGACCGGTACGCCCGGCTTCCTTGTCCCCACCGGAGGAACCACCACCCGTCAGGGCGGCCGTCCCGCCCAGCTGTTCCGGGCCGGCGGCGCCACGCTGCTGAATCCCCCCATGCTCCGGCCGGAGGTCTGACGCTGTCGGCCTGACGGCCCACCCCGGCCCGGGCTCACACTCCAACCCGGCTTCTCCGTCCCGGCTGCCTCGCTCCGGAGGCCGCGCGGTGCAGGCCGTCCGGCACCAGCACGCGCGACAGGCACGCTGGCGTGGTGCGCCCGGCACAGCCCTCCACGCCTGCCCGTTTCCCACGCCTGCCCGTTTCCCACCGTCGGCCTTCGGCCTCTCGCCCACCCGCCCCTGACTGATCGTCACGCTGTGGCAGCACCGACACCCCGGTACGGGAGCCCAGCTACCAAGAAAACGGACATATCGCGTTATCTTGCATGCGTCCCCCATGCGTTCGCGGGAGAAGCGATGATTCAGGCAATCGGACTCACCGACGCCCCCCGCCGCGGCAGACCACCCGCCGTCGACGACCTGACGTTCGAGGCCCGCCCGGGCCGCATCACGACCCTGCTCGGCCCGCCCGCGGCCGGCAAGTCCACCGCGCTGCGCCTCATGCTGCAACTGCGCTCCGGCCGGGGGGTGGCGCTCTTCCGCGGGCGACCACTGCACCGCGTCCCGCACGTCGCCCGAGAGATCGGCATCGTGCTGGGTGACGTCGCGGGCCATCCTGGCCGCACCGCCCGCAACCACCTGCGCATGCTCACCGCCGTCACCGGGGTGCCGGTGGCCCGGGCCGACGAGATGCTGGACGTGGTCGGGCTCAGCGGCCTCGCCGACCAGCCGCTGGGCACCTTCTCGCTGGGCATGGACCGCAGGCTGGGGCTGGCCGCCGCGCTGCTCGGTGACCCGCACACCCTGGTGCTGGACGAACCCGGCCACGGGCTCTCGCCCCGGGAAACCGCCTGGCTGCACGGCCTGCTGCGCGAGTACGCCGATCAGGGCGGCCTGGTACTGACCACCAACCGGGACCCGAAGGAGGCGGCCCGGCTCGCCGACCAGGTGATCACCTTGGAAGCCGGTCGCCTGGTCGCCGACCAGGAGGCGGCCGACTTCGCCCGGACCCGGCTCCGCCCCAGGGTTGTCGTCAGCTCCCCCCACGCGGAGCGTCTCGGTGCGCTGCTCGTGCAGGAGGCGCGCAGTCCGGTGCCGGCCGCCCGTCCGGCCGGTGGTCACCGCGCCGAACCGCTGGAGGTGGTCCGGGAGTCCGGTGGTCGCATCGCCGTCTACGGAAGCGACTGCGCGACGGTGGGGGAAACCGCCTACCGGCACGGCATCCTCATGCACCGGCTGGCCGAGGAGGTGGGCGATTCCGGTGACCGCAGCGGCGTCACCCCGCTGGCCAGGGCGGACGGCCGCCCCTCCGCAGCCGCGCCCCGAGCACTCACCGCCGCCGACTCCCACCTGTCCGTTACCGCCGTCTCCGCCCCTCACGGGGAGTCGGGAGCCCTCGCACTGCCGAGCGCGGCCAGCGCCCCCAAGGCGGCGCTCCCCGCCGCACTGCCCAGCTCCTCGACTCCGCAGAGCCCCACCACCGGCTCCGCCCCGATCGACGCTCAGCCGGCCACGGCCCACCCCGCCGGTCACGGCACCGGCCCCGCCGGCGCTCCTGGCGCTCCTGCATACGCGTCACACGCCTCCGCCACGCCCGCCACCGCC
>NZ_BAAHCA010000114.1:0-9091 GCF_054776295.1 Streptomyces sparsus | reverse complement strand
GCGCCCGGGCTCCCCGCGCTCGGTCTCCCTGCGCTCCGTCTCCCTCCGGCCGGGCTCCCGCCGCTCGGGTGCCGGCAGCAGCTGGGCCGGCTGCGGCGCGGCCTCCAGCACCGTCCCGTTCTGCTCCGCGTCGCCGACCGAGGCATCACCGAGCTGGCCGTAGGCGGTGGCCAGCAGCAGCTCCGGCGGGTGCGGCGGCAGGTACAGCGTGAACGTCGAGCCACGGCCCGGTTCACTGACGGCGTGGATCTCGCCGCCCAGCAACCGCGCGATCTCCCGGCTGATGGACAGGCCCAGGCCGGTGCCCCCGTACTTGCGGCTGGTCGTGCCGTCGGCCTGCTTGAACGCCTCGAAGATGACCCGCATCTTGTTCTGCGCGATGCCGATGCCGGTGTCCGTCACGGAGAAGGCGATCAGCTCCGCGTCGGCGTCCCGCAGCGAACCGGCCTCCAGCATCTGCTCCCGGATGGCCGCCGGCACGTCCGACTTCGCCGAGCGGATGACCAGCTCCACGGCCCCGCTGTCGGTGAACTTCACCGCGTTGGACAGCAGGTTGCGCAGAACCTGGAGCAGGCGCTGCTCGTCGGTGTGCAGCGTCGCCGACAGCTCCGGTGACACCCGCACGGAGAAGTCCAGGCTCTTCTCCGCGGTCAGCGGCCGGAAGGTCGCCTCCACGTAGTCGACCAGCTGCACCAGTGCGATCCGGGTGGGACTGACGTCCATCTTGCCCGCCTCGACCTTCGACAGGTCGAGGATGTCGTTGATCAGCTGGAGCAGGTCGGAGCCGGCGCCGTGAATGGTCTCCGCGAACTCGACCTGCTTCGGCGACAGGTTCTCCTCCGCGTTGTCCGCGAGCAGCTTGGCCAGGATGAGCAGCGAGTTCAGCGGGGTGCGGAGCTCGTGCGACATGTTGGCCAGGAACTCCGACTTGTAGCGCATGGAGACGGCGAGCTGCTCGGCACGCTCCTCGAGCACCTGCCGCGCGTCCTCGATCTCGGAGTTCTTGATCTCGATGTCGCGGTTCGTCTGGGCGAGCTGCGCCGCCTTCTCCTCCAGCTGGGCGTTGGAGTCCTCCAGGGCCTTCTGCCGGCTCTCCAGCTCGATCGAGCGGTCCTGGAGCTGCTCGGTCAGCTCCTGCGACTGCTCCAGCAGCACCTCGGTCTTGGTGTTGACGCTGATGGTGTTGACGCTGGTGGCGATCATCTCCGCGATCTGGCTCAGGAAGTCCTTCTGGATCTGGGTGAACGGCTGGAACGCGGCCAGCTCCACCACCCCGAGCACCACGGACTCGAACACCACCGGCAGCACGATCACGTGGGCGGGCGCCGCCTCACCGAGACCGGAGGTGATCTTCAGATAGCCGGGCGGGGTGTTCTCCATCAGGATGGTGCGCTGCTCCACGGCAGCGGTACCGATGAGCGACTCCCCCGGCGCGAAGGACGTCGGCATGGCGCCCTGCTTGTAGCCGTAGGAGCCGAGCAGGCGCAGCTCGTACGAGCCGTCGGCGCCCTGCCCGACACCGACGTCCTCGGTGCGGCCGCCGTCCGGCACCGCCAGGAAGAAGGCCCCGTGCTGCGCGGACACCGCCGGGGTCAGCTCGCTCATGATGAGCTGGGCGACGTCCTTGAGGTCGCGGCGGCCCTGCATCAGGCCGGAGATGCGCGCCAGGTTGCCCTTCAGCCAGTCCTGCTCCTGGTTGGCCAGGGTCGTCTCGCGCAGGTTGCTGATCATCTCGTTGATGTAGCCCTGGAGCTTGAGGATCTCACCGGCCGCGTCCACGTCGATCTTCACGCCGTGGTCGCCGCGGGTGACCGCGGTGGCGACCTCGGCGATCGCCCGGACCTGGCGGGTCAGGTTGCCCGCCATCTCGTTCACCGACTCGGTGAGGTCCTTCCACGTGCCGGCCACGTCGCGCACCCGGGCCTGGCCGCCGAGCTGCCCCTCGGTGCCCACCTCGCGGGCGACCCGCGTGACCTGCTCCGCGAACGACGACAGCTGGTCCACCATCGTGTTGATCGTCGTCTTCAGCTCCAGGATCTCGCCCCGGGCCTCGATGTCGATCTTCTTGGTGAGGTCGCCCTTGGCGATGGCCGTCGTGACCTGGGCGATGTTGCGCACCTGACCGGTCAGGTTGTTCGCCATGCCGTTGACGGACTCGGTGAGGTCCTTCCACGTGCCGGACACTCCCGGCACCCGGGCCTGCCCGCCGAGAATGCCCTCGGTGCCCACCTCGCGGGCCACCCGGGTCACCTCGGCCGCGAACGACGACAGCGTCGTCACCATCGTGTTGACGGTGTCGGCGAGCTGCGCGACCTCACCGCTGGCCTCGACCGTGACCTTCTTCGTCAGGTCACCGCTTGCGACCGCGCCCGCGACCTGCGAGATGTTCCGGACCTGCGACGTCAGGTTGTTCGCCATCAGGTTGACGTTCTCGCTGAGGTCCTTCCAGATGCCGGTGACGCCGGGCACCTGGGCCTGGCCGCCCAGCCGCCCCTCGGTGCCGACCTCGCGGGCGACCCGCGTGACCTGCTCGGCGAACGACGAGAGCTGATCCACCATCGTGTTGACGGTGGTCACCAGCGCCAGGATCTCGCCCTTGGCGTCCACAGTGATCTTCTTGGAGAGGTCGCCCTCGGCGACCGCGGTGGTCACCTCGGCGATGTTGCGCACCTGCGAGGTCAGGTTGTTGGCCATGCCGTTGACGGACTGGGTGAGGTCCTTCCAGGTGCCCGAGACGCCCTTGACCTCGGCCTGCCCGCCGAGAATGCCCTCGGTGCCGACCTCGCGGGCGACCCTGGTGACCTGCTCGGCGAACGAGGACAGCTGGTCCACCATCGTGTTGATCGTCGTCTTGAGTTCGAGGATCTCCCCTCGGGCGTCGACGTCGATCTTCTGCGACAGGTCACCGCGCGCCACCGCGGTGGCGACCTGCGAGATGTTGCGGACCTGCGCGGTGAGGTTGCCGGCCATGCCGTTCACCGAGTCGGTCAGGTCCCGCCACACGCCGGCGACCCCCGGCACCTGCGCCTGCCCGCCGAGGCGTCCCTCGGTGCCCACCTCACGCGCCACCCGCGTCACCTGGTCGGCGAAGGCGGACAGCTGGTCGACCATCGTGTTGATCGTCGACTTCAGCTCGAGGATCTCCCCTCGGGCGTCCACCTCGATCTTCTGCGACAGGTCACCGCGCGCCACCGCGGTCGTCACCTGTGCGATCTGCCGGACCTGCGAGGTCAGGTTGCCCGCCATGAAGTTGACGGAGTCGGTGAGGTCCTTCCACGTCCCGGAGACGCCGTCCACCCGGGCCTGGCCGCCGAGGCGGCCCTCGGTGCCGACGTCCCTGGCCATCCGCGTCACCTGCTCGGCGAACGACGACAGCTGGTCGACCATGGTGTTCACGGTGTTCTTCAGCTGGAGCATCTCGCCGGAGACGTCCACCGTGACCTTCTGCGACAGGTCACCGTTGGCCACCGCCGTCGTCACCTGCGCGATGTTGCGCACCTGGCCGGTGAGGTTGCGGAACGCCGTGTTGACGGAGTCGGTGAGGTCCTTCCAGGTGCCCGCGGCGCCCGGCACCTGCGCCTGGCCGCCCAGCTCACCCTCCACCCCGACCTCCCGGGCGACCCGGGTGACCTCCGCGCCGAACGCGGAGAGCTGGTCGACCATGGTGTTCACGGTGTTCTTCAGCTCCAGCATCTCGCCGGAGACGTCCACCGTGACCTTCTGCGACAGGTCACCGTTGGCCACCGCCGTCGTCACCTGCGCGATGTCCCGCACCTGCGCGGTGAGGTTGCGGAACGCGGAGTTCACCGAGTCGGTGAGGTCCTTCCAGATGCCGCCCGCGCCCGGCACCTGCGCCTGGCCGCCGAGCACGCCCTCGGTGCCGACCTCGCTGGCGGCCCGTGTCACCTCGTCCGCGAAGGTGCGCAGCGTCTCGGTCATCGTGTTGATCGTCTCGGCGAGCTGGGCGACCTCACCGCGCGCGTTGACCGTCACCTTCTGCGACAGGTCACCGCTGGCGACGGCGGTGGTCACCCGGGCGATCTCCCGCACCTGCGAGGTGAGGTTGCCCGCCATCAGGTTGACCGAGTCGGTGAGGTCCTGCCAGACGCCCGCGACACCCTCCACCCGGGCCTGGCCGCCGAGCTCCCCCTCGGTGCCGACCTCCCGGGCCACTCGGGTGACCTCGGACTGGAACGACGAGAGCTGGTCGACCATCGTGTTGACGGTGTTCTTGAGCTCCAGCATCTCGCCGGCCACGTGCACGGTGACCTTGCGGGACAGGTCGCCCTTGGCGACCGCCGTCGTCACCAGCGCGATGTCACGCACCTGGGCGGTCAGGCGGGACGCCATCGTGTTGACGGAGTCCGTCAGGTCCTTCCAGGAGCCGGACATGCCGCGCACCTTCGCCTGACCGCCGAGTTTGCCCTCGGTGCCGACCTCGCTGGCGACGCGCGTCACCTCGTCGGTGAACACCGACAGCTGGTCCACCAGGCCGTTGACCGTCCGGCCGACCTTGAGGAACTCTCCGCGGAGCGGTTGCCCGACACCGTCGGCCGTGTGCACCCGCAGGTCCATGCGCTGCTCGAGGTCACCCTCGGCGACCGCGGCCAGTACCCGCCCGACCTCGGAGACCGGACGCACCAGGTCGTCGACGAGCGCGTTGGACGCGTCGATGGCCGTCGCCCAGGAGCCCTCGCTGGCGCCGCACTCCAGCCGCTCGGTGAGCTTGCCCTCCCGGCCCACGACCCGGCGGACCCGCGTCAGCTCGTTGGTGAGGTGCAGGTTGCGATCGGCGACCTCGTTGAAGATCGCTGCGATCTCCGCCATGGGGCCGTTGCCGGCGACGGTGAGGCGACGGCGGAAGTTGCCGTCGCGCATCGCCAGCAGCGCCGAGCGCAACCGGTCGACGGCTGCCGCGTCGACCTCCACCGTCCCGCTCTTCCGGGACCGTCCGCCCTTCGCGCGCGTTGTCGTACCTCGCGCCGCTCCGCCGCCAGACTCCACCGTGTCCCTCCCGCAGGGGTTGACCTTTGCGCCCGGGTACCTCTTCGAGCCTTCCCAGTGTTTCACCCCGTCCGAACCAGGCGATAACAGTTCGGCAGCATCGCACATCGACGGCTCTGAACGGGTCCGGGGGGAAAACACCCCATCCGGCGCCCACGCACCCCGCGAACGTAAGTAACCTGGCCTCCGGCTGTCCATCCCGTCCGGGGTCCCGGGCTCGGGTTGATGTCCCCACCGACGGCGGGATGCGGGCGGTGGAGCGAGCACGACGGGCAATGAAGGGGCGCCGCGGTGGAAGAGCAGAGCGCCGAGCAGCGGGGGCGGATCGGCCGTGTGGGTGCCCAGCGGGGACCGCTCACGCAGGCGCACAGGGACGGCGACGTCAGTACACCCATGGGGAGACAAGTGATCACCGCACGGGCCGCGGCAACCTTCCAGCCGGTCGGGCGCTCGGTCGCGACCGCCCGGGGATTCGTGCGGGACACCCTCCAGGGATGGGGGCTCACCGACATCATCGACGACGCCGTCGTCCTCACCAGCGAACTGGTGACCAACGCGGTGGTGCACGCGGGCACCGCCGCGGAGGTGCTGTGCCTGCGGGACGCCGAGGGCGCCCGCATCGAGGTCGCCGACCGGTACCCGGACCGCGAGGTGCCGATGCACGACGTGAACCAGGCCCACCCGGGGCCGGACCGCGAGGGCGGCCGGGGCCTGCTGCTGTGCGCCGCGCTGGCCACCCGGTGGGGTGTCGACTACGCGTCCACCGAGAAGCGCGTCTGGTTCCGCCTCGACCTGCCGCAGCGACCGGTGGGCATGCGCAGCTCCGGCCCCGAGGTCCCGGACTCCGCCCTGCCGGTGGCCGTCTCCCATGTCCGGGTCGCCGTGGTGCAGGTCGACCGGGCCGGCCTCATCGCCGCTTGGAACGACGACGCCCACGACCTGTTCGGCTATCCGCCCGAGCAGGTCGTCGGCAAACCGCTCAACGACTTCGCCGCGTGGCCGCACACGCCGGGCACCGGGACGGGCATCGCCGAGGCGCTGGCGTTCTCCCGCTGGGAGGGCACCTACGGCTTCCGTGACGCACAGGGCCGGACCGTTCCCGTCTACGCCTCCCACCTGCGGGTGCGCGACCCGGAGGGCGAACCGTCCACGGTGTGCCTGCTGGTGCCCGACCACGAACGCGCGGTGCTCGCCTCCCCGCAGCGGGTCCCGGCGACCGAGCCCGCCGGTTCCCAGGACGGCCGGGAGCGCTCCTCCACGGACCCGTTCGAGGTGTTCATCGGCTCACCGCCGCCGGAGGACCTCGACGGGCTGCTGCAGCGGACGGTGGAACGCGCCCGGGACATGCTGGACGGCGACGCCGCGTTCCTGCTGCTCGCCACCGACGACGAGACGGAACTGGAGGTGCGCGCCTCCACCGGCCTGCCGTCGGCCCGGCAGCGCTTCGCCCGCGTCCCGGTGGAGGCCGGCAGCGGACGGTACGGCAGCGCCCGGATGCCGTCCGTGCACGAGGACCTGACGGCCGTGCCCGGGGCGGTGCCCCTGCTCACCGGCACGGGCATGCGGTCCGTCGTGACGGTCCCGCTCAAGGTCGAGGGCCGGCTCACGGGCTCCCTCGGAGTCGCCGCCGAGACGTCCGGCCGCTACACCAACGAGGAGGCGCTGCGCCTCCAGTTCGCCGCCGACCGCATCGCGCTGGCCGTGGAGTCGGCACGGCTCACCGAGCTGGAGCGGCTGCGCCGGGGCTCGTTGTCCTTCCTCGTCGAGGCGTCGGACCTGCTGGCGGGCACTCTCGACCGCGATCAGACGCTGGCCCTGATGGCCCAGATGACGGTTCCGACACTCGCCACCTGGTGTGCCGTCTACACCATTGCCGATCAGGCGTCCGAGCCCGAACTCTCCTACGTGCTGCACGAGGACGAGGACCGCATCGACGGCCTGAAGGCGCTGCTGGCGAAGGTCGACCCGCCGGACCCGGTGCCCACGCCGGGTGCGCGCGGCTGGACCGCGCCGAGCGACGCGGCGCACTCCAGCGCCCTGCGCAACTCGCTGCGCAGTCTGCTGTTGGACGAGCCGGCGCTGCCCGCGCCGGGCACCACGCTGGCCACCGCCTCGGCGGTGGGCGGTGAGACGGTGGTGCTGCCGCTGGTGGCCCGCAACCGGGTCATCGGCATGATCACGCTGGGCAAGCCGACCGACGAACGCTTCCGGCAGGAGATCCTGGAGCTGGCCGAGGACCTGTCCCGGCGTGCCGCGCTCGCCCTGGACAACGCCCGGTTGTACTCGGAGCGCACGGCCATCAGCCAGTCCCTCCAGCGCAGCCTGCTGCCACCGGAGCTGCCCGACGTGCCGGGCGTCGAGGTCGAGGTGATCTACCGGGCGGCCGGCGAGGGCAACGAGGTGGGCGGCGACTTCTACGACCTCTTCCCTATCCGGGACGGCGCCTACGGATTCGCCATCGGTGACGTCTGCGGCACCGGCCCCGAGGCGGCCGCCGTGACGGGCCTGGCGCGGCACGCGCTGCGGCTGCTGGCCCGGGAGGGCTTCGGCGGGCCGGCGGTCCTGGAGCGGCTCAACGCGGCCATTCTCGACGAGGGGGCGCGGAGCCGCTTCCTCACCCTGCTCTACGGCGAGTTGTGGCCGCAGGAGGACGGCAGCGCACTGCTCAAGGTGGTGTGCGCCGGACATCCGCTGCCGCTGCGCCTGCGGCCGGACGGCCACGTCGAACCGGCCGCCGAACCCCAGCCGTTGCTGGGCGTGATGGACGATCTGGAGCTGTACGAGCAGACGTTGACGCTGGAACCGGGCGACGTCCTGCTGTGTGTCACGGACGGCGTGACGGAGCGCCGGGAGGGCACCCGCATGCTCGGCGACGACGGCCTGGCCGAATGCCTGACGACCTGCACGGGGTTGACCGCCGGCGCGGTGGCCGCCCGCATCATGCGGGCCGTCGAGCGTTTCGCCGCCGACGCCCCGTCGGACGACATGGCGATTCTGGCGATGCGCGTCCCCGCTTGACGCGGCGGGTGCTTCCGGCGGCCGGACGACCGGCCCGGAACGCGGATATGGCCCCCGCCGGTGAGGCGGGGGCCATATCTGTGCGGAGCCCCAAAACGGAATCGAACCGTTGACCTTCTCCTTACCATGGAGACGCTCTGCCGACTGAGCTATTGGGGCGCGTCGACGTCAGAAAGCATACCTGACGCCCGGGTGTGCCCCACACCGGCGCGGGCACCGAACGCCCGGGGCCGGTGGGCTCAGACGGGTTCCCTCAGCAGGCCCCCGAGTGCCTTGCAGGCGGACACGATGCGCTGGAGTTCGCGTCGGGTGATGTCCTCGTGCACGGGCAGGGCGAGCGACTCACTCGCGGCCCGTTCGGTCTCGGGCAGCCACAGCTCGGCACGGAAGTCGCGAGTGCGGTGCGCGGGTGTCGGTATCGGCACGCGGCCGACCACTCCCCTGGCCCGGAGCGCGTATCGGAACGCGTCCCGGTCGGGACGACCGTTGCCCGGCACGCGCACCACGTACTGCTCGTAGGTGTGCTCCACGCCCGGGGCGACGAGCGGTGTGACGACGCCGGTGAGGCGGGAGTCCAGGTAGGCGGCGGCCTGCTGCCGGCGCCGCACGGCGGCACCGCTGACCTGCCCGAGCGGCGTCTCCGTCTCGACCAGGCGCAGGCCGTGGCGCTCGGCCAGGGCGTACAGGCAGACCATGTCCGCGGGATGGCCGAAGAGGTGCACGGGCACCACGGCCGCGGTGCGATCGGTCACGGCCGCCTCGACCGCCTGCGGGGAAAGGCAGAAGCTCGCCGGGTCGATGTCCACGAAGACCGGCACGGCGCCGACGTCCCGTACGGCCTGCGCGGCTCGCTCGCCCCCGTACGACGGGAGGATCACTTCGTGTCCCCGGCCTATGCCGGCTGCCGTCAGCTGTGTCGTCCCCATGCCGCGATGCTCGTCGCCGGACATGAACGGCCGGTGTCCGAACGCAAAAAGGCCCGGGTCCCTGGAATGAATTCCAGGGACCCGGGCCCAATAATTGTTCGGCGGCGTCCTACTCTCCCACACGCTCCCGCATGCAGTACCAT
>NZ_BAAHCA010000113.1:0-9155 GCF_054776295.1 Streptomyces sparsus | reverse complement strand
TCCGCGCCGTGGTACCTGGCTCCCGGCAGGGCCGCGTAGACGTCGCCCGGGCGTACCGCTCGGGAGTCGTGCGTGATCCCGGTGACCGTGGCGTCGGACCGCGGCTCCGCGGGCTCGGCCGCGCCGAGCAGCCGGGCCAGCTCCGTCAGCGGAACGGGGCGCACCTCGGTGGGGCGGGGCGGGGCGGATGGGTTCTGATCAGCTTGTGGCACGGCGGTGAGGTTACCGGGCGCGGACGGCGCTTCGCGAAGCGAGGGCCCCGCGCGGCGCGGACGCCCGGCCCGCCCGTCGGAGCCTTCGGTGGCTGTGGTCATGCCGGGTACCCCTCATTCGCCGGGCTCGAAGGTGGTGGGCAGGCCGGGCGGCTGGGCGCCGCTGGGTGCGGCCTGCAGGGTCTTGAGCGAGAACTGCATGACGTTCTTGAACACCGGCCCGCACACCTCGCTGCCGTAGTAGCTGCCGCGCGTGGGGTTCTGCACCGCGCAGTACACGGTGACGCGGGGCTTGTCGGCCGGTGCGAAGCCCGCGAACGACGCCGTGTACCCCTTGTAGCGGCCCGTCTCGGGATCCACCCGGTTGGACGTGCCGGTCTTGCCCGCGACCCGGTAGCCGGGGATCCGGGCCTTCTTCCCGGTGCCCTCCTCGTCGTCGACGACGGCCTGGAGCATCTTCGTCAGGGTGCGGGCGGTCTTGGTGCTGACCACACGTTCACGGCTCGGCTCCGGCGCGGCGGCGTAGCGGCCGTCGGGGCCGACGGTGCCGCGGACCAGGGTGGGGGTGACGCGTTCGCCGCCGCCCGCGATGGTGGAGTACACCGAGGCGGCCTGTACGGCGTTGACCGACAGCCCCTGGCCGAACGGGATGGTGTGCTGCTGCGCGGAGTTCCAGTCCTCGGGGTCCGCGAGGATGCCGGAGGTCTCGCCGGGAAAGCCCAGGCCGGTGGGCTGTCCGACGCCGAACCCGGTCAGGTAGCGGTGCAGGATCCGGTTGCTGTGGCCCTGGGTCTTGCCCAGCCGCTCGGCGGCGAGGATCGTGCCGATGTTGCTGGACTTGGCGAGCACGCCGGTCAGGGTGAGGTGGTACGTGGGGTGGTCGTGGTCGTCGGCGAAGGCCCGGCCGGCGCGCGGCAGCCGGTTGGGCACCGTGACCTTGGTGTCGGGCGCGGCGACGCCCTGCTCCAGCACGGCAGCCATGGTCATCAGTTTCGCGGTGGAACCGGGCTCGTAGGCGTCCTGGAGCGCCGGGTTGCCGAGTGAGCCGGCGGAGGCCGTGGAGAGGTCGTTGGGGTCGTAGCCGGGCGCGTTCGCCAGGGCGAGGATCTCGCCGGTACGGGTGTCCTGTACGACGACGTAGCCGCTGTCGGCCTTCGACTTCTTCACCTGGTCGCCGATGGCGCGCTGCGCGGCCCACTGGATGTCCCGGTCGAGCGTGAGCTCCATGCCGGTGCCGGGGGTGGCGGACTGCTCCTCGGATCCGGCGGTGGGCACCCGGCGACCGGCCGACTGGGCGTACGTGACCCTGCCGTCGCGGCCGGCGAGCTGCTTCTCCAGCTGCGCTTCCAGGCCGCCACCGCCGGTGCCGTCGGAGTTGACGAACCCCAGCACCCCGGCGGCCAGTTCCTTGTTGGGGTAGACCCGCTTCGACCGCGGCTCGGCATACACCCCGGCCAGCAGGTTGGCGCCCGCGCCCCCGGACTCCTTCTCGGACTCCTCGTCGGACTCCTTGTCGGCCTCCCTCTCGGCTTCCTTCTCGGCGAGTGTCTCCTTGAGGTCCTGGATCTGCCGCCACACCTGCGGGCTCTGCTGGGGGGCGAGTTGGACGTAACGCGGCGCGGGCGGGTCGGCGAGGCGCTTCGCCAGGTCCTCCCGGTCGACGCCTAGCACCGGGGAGAGCAGTGCGGCGGCCTTGGCCGGGGCGTCGGCGATGCCGGCCTGCTCGGGCGTGAAGTAGTACGGGTCGGCGACGATGTCGTAGGCGTCGACGGTGGTGGCCAGCTCGCGGCCCTTGCGGTCGGTGACCGTGCCGCGCTCGGCAGCCACCGTGACCGTGACGTATCGGTTGACGTTGGCCTTCTCCGCGTAGGCCGCCGCGTCGACGGCCTGCACCTGGAGCAGGCGGGCGACGAACGCCACCAGGACCAGGGTCAGCGCGAGGCTGATGAGCCGGAGGCGGGGCCGCGGGTCACCGAGTTGCAGCTTCTTCGCCGCCCGTTTGGCGGGGCGCTTCCCGGGCCGCCCGGCGGGCTTCCCGCCCGGCGGCTTTCTTCCCGGCGGCTTTCCCCCGGCCGGCTTCGCGGGCCGTTTGGCGGCCCTCGCCGCGTTCGCGTCCCCGGCGGTCTTCGCGTCCTTCGCTGCCTTCCCGGTCTGTCCGGCGGCCTGCCCGGCGGCTCCCGGTCGGCGGGACCCGCCCTTGCGGGCCTGTCCGGACCTGGCCGGCCTCGGTACCCGGCGGCGTGGTTCCTGGGGGCTCACCGCGTCACCTCGTGTGCGTCGCTCAACGGGACGTCACCTCCCGGGATCGGGGGTGGCTGGTTCGGGCACGCCCCGGACCGAGCCGTCCGGCATCAGGAACACGGGGCTGCCGCCCGGTACCAGTCCCAGCTCGCGGGCGCGCCGGTCGAGGGCGTCGGGGGCGGAGTAGGCGTCCACTTCCTGCTGGAGCGCCTGCTGCTCGTCGGTGTGCTCCTTCGTCTGCTGCTTCAGTTCGCTGAGCTCGAAGGAGCCCTGGTTGACGGAGGCGTTGAGCAGCAGCAGCGCGAGCAGTCCGGAGCCCAGCAGCACCACGATCAGCAGGACGAACGGGGTACGGGCCGCCTGGGAGGTGCCGCCCGGCATCAGGTGGGCGAGCCGGGCCAGCCGGTTCGGCGCTGTCATGTGTCCTGGGCCTCCCGGATGCGTTCGGCTCCGCGCAGCCGGGCCGGGGCGGCGCGGCGGTTGCGGGCGACTTCTTCCTCTTGGGGAAGTTCGGCACCACGGGTCAGCAGCTTGAGCCGGGGCTGGTACCGCTCGGGCACGACCGGCAGGCCGGGCGGCGCCGTGTTGACCGCTCCGGCCGCCAGGACCTGCTTGACCAGGCGGTCCTCCAGCGAGTGGTAGGAGAGCACGGCGATCCTGCCGCCCACCGCCAGTGTGCCCACCGCGGCCGGCACGGCCCGCTCCAGCACGGCGAGTTCACCGTTGACCTCGATGCGCAGGGCCTGGAAGGTGCGCTTGGCGGGGTTGCCGCCGGTGCGCTTGGCGGCCTGCGGCAGCGCGTCGCGGATCAGCTCGACCAGTCGGGCGCTGTTGCTGAACGGTTCCTGCCGGCGTTCCCGCACGACCGCCTCGACGATGCGCTTGGCCTGCTTCTCCTCGCCGTAGCTGCGGAGCAGCCGGACCAGGTCACCCGGCGGGTAGGTGTTCAGCACCTCGGCGGCGGAGATTCCGGTGGTCTGGTCCATCCGCATGTCGAGCGGGGCGTCCTGCGCGTAGGCGAAGCCGCGGTCGGCCTCGTCGAGCTGCATCGAGGACACTCCGAGGTCGAACAGCACGGCCTGCACCCGGGAGATGCCCAGCCGTTCGAGCACCTGGGGCAGTTCGTCGTAGACGGCGTGCACGAGGTGGGTGCGGTCGGCGTGGGGCGCGAGCCGCTCACCGGCGAGCTCCAGCGCGACGGGATCACGGTCGAGGGCGACGAGCCGCACCTCGGGGAATCGGGTGAGCAGTGCTTCGCTGTGCCCGCCGAGGCCGAGTGTGCAGTCGACGACCACCGCGTCGGGGCCGGTCAGCGCCGGAGCGAGCAGATCGAGACACCGCTGGAGCATGACGGGGACGTGCCGCTGGTCGCTGCTGGTCATGCGCCCTCTTAAAGTCCGGCGCGGGCTGCTGCACGTACAGCTCGGTCCCCGCCCGCTCTTGGGGGAACGTGGTCCCGCCGACGCCGGCAAGAGCGGCGGCGTGGGACCGGAAGCGGGAGGAGGCCGAGCCGTACGCGCGCGTCTCGCGAACACGAGGGATGCCGGACCCCGCGGCCCGGAGTTGGCTGGAACGCGCCCTGGCGCCTCCCACTTCGCGTCACTTTAGTCCACTCGTCCCCCCGGTCAACCAACCTCCGGGGCGCGTCACCGGGCAACCCGGGCCGGCCCGGACACCGCCCGTCCGGAGCAGCCGGCCCTCCACCTGTGGGTTACCTCACAGATCACCGCGTTGACCACCTTTGACCCTTTCGGCCCGGAAGTCGCCCCAGGCCGCCGCGACGGCTCCCGGCTACCGTCGTACCATGCCGATCTCCGAACAGCACGGAACGGTCACCGACCGTCTCGTCAACGCCAACGCACAGTACGCCGAACACTTCACCGACCCCGGAATGGACGCCCAGCCGGTGCTGGGCGTGGCCGTCGTGGCCTGCATGGACGCCCGCCTGGACCTGCACGCGGCGCTGGGCCTGCAACTCGGCGACTGCCACACCATCCGCAACGCCGGCGGCGTGGTGACCGACGACATCATCCGCTCCCTGACCATCAGCCAACGGGCGCTGGGCACCAGGTCCGTCGTGCTCATCCACCACACCGGCTGCGGTCTGCTCAACCTGACCGAGGACTTCCGGCACGAGCTGGAGCTCGAGGTGGGGCAGCGGCCCACCTGGGCCGTGGAGGCGTTCCGCGACCTCGACCAGAACGTGCGCCAGTCGATGGAGAAGGTCCGCACCTCGCCCTTCCTCCCGCACACTGATGATGTGCGGGGGTTCGTCTTCGACGTCACCACCGGGCTACTCAGGGAGATCGACCCCGCTGTCCACCCGGAACGGTGACGTGGGCGCCGACATACGTGAACAATGAACGATCGATGGTGCCTTTCCGTGGAGGAAGGTGCCGGTGAGCTTCCGGTTGAGCCGACCCCGCTCCGGCGGGGTCCGGTCTGCGGAAACGGGCCGAGGAGGACCGGGTGACGACCTATGACGGGCAGACGAGCCTCAGCGATCTGACCACGACGGCGGAGCAGGTGCGCCGGTCGATGGAGACCGTGATCGAGGGCAAGCCGGAGGTGGTGCGACTGGCGCTGACGGTCCTGCTCGCCGAGGGGCACCTCCTCATCGAGGACGTGCCGGGGGTGGGCAAGACGATGCTCGCCAAGGCACTGGCCAGATCCGTCGACTGTTCGGTGCGGCGCATCCAGTTCACACCGGACCTGCTGCCGTCGGACATCACCGGCGTCAGCGTCTACGACCAGCAGCGCAAGGACTTCGAGTTCAAGCCGGGCGCGGTCTTCGCGCAGATCGTCATCGGCGACGAGATCAACCGCGCCTCGCCCAAGACCCAGTCGGCGCTGCTGGAGTCGATGGAGGAGCGCCAGGTCACCGTCGACGGCCGGACCTACCCGCTGCCCGACCCGTTCATGGTGGTCGCCACCCAGAACCCCGTCGAGATGGAGGGCACCTACCCCCTCCCCGAGGCCCAGCGCGACCGCTTCATGGCCCGGGTGTCCATCGGGTACCCCAGCCCGGCCGCCGAACTGGAGATGCTCGACGTGCACGGCGGCGGCTCCCCGCTCGACGACCTGCAACCGGTGGCCCACGCCGACGACATAACCAAACTCATCGAGGCGGTACGCGGCGTGCACGTGGCCGAGTCGGTGCGCAGGTACGCCGTCGACCTCGTGTCGGCCACCCGCAACCACCCCGAGCTGCGGCTCGGCGGCTCCCCCCGGGCCACCCTCCAGCTGCTGCGGGCCGCCAAGGCCACCGCCGCGCTCGCCGGCCGCGAGTACGCCCTCCCGGACGACGTCCAGGCCCTCGTGGTTCCCGTCCTCGCCCACCGGGTACTGCCCACCGCGCAGGCGCAGTTGAACCGCCGCACCGCGGAACAGGTCGTCACCGAGATCCTCCAGCGCACCCCGGTGCCCGACACCGGTGCCCAGGCCTGGCGCGACTCCTACGGCCAGCAGCAGCCGCGGGGCTTCTGATGGCGGCCCCCGGCGAGCGGGACCAGGAGCACCACGGCACCCTCAGGGCCTCGCTGGGCGGCCTCACCACCCGGGGCCGCTCCTTCCTGGCCGCCGGGATCGCCGCCGCCGTCTGCGCGTACGTGCTGGGCCAGTCGGACCTGCTGCGGGTCGGCATGCTGCTGGCCGCACTGCCGCTGCTGTGCGTCGCCGTGCTGCACCGCACCCGGCACCGCGTCACCGCGTCCCGGCAACTGGTACCGGGCCGGGTCCCGGTGCGCGCCGAGGCACGGGTGCACCTGCGCGTCGACAACGTCTCCCGTCTCCCCACCGGCCTGCTGATGCTCCAGGACCGGGTGCCGTACGTGCTCGGCCCCCGGCCGCGCTTCGTGCTGGACCGGGTCGAGCCGGGCGGCCGGCGCGAGGTCTCCTACCGGGTCCGATCGGACCTGCGGGGCCGCTACCCGCTCGGCCCGCTGCAACTGCGGCTCACCGACCCGTTCGGCATGGTGGAGCTGACCCGCTCCTTCACCGCCTACGACACGCTGACGGTCATACCGCGCATCGAGGCGCTGCCCCCGGTCCGGCTGGCCGGGGACTCCTCCGGCTACGGCGACGGCCGGCAGCGCTCACTCGCCCTGGCCGGCGACGACGACATGATCCCGCGCGAGTACCGGCACGGCGACGACCTCCGCCGGGTGCACTGGCGCTCCACCGCCCGCTACGGCGAGCTGATGGTCCGCCGCGAGGAGCAGCCGCAGAAGGCCCGCTGCACGGTGCTGCTCGACTCCCGCAGAGCGGCGTGGACGGGCTCCGGGCCCGACTCGCCCTTCGAGTGGGCGGTGTCCGGAGCCGCCTCCGTGGTGACGCACCTGATCGAGCGCGGCTACGGCGTGCGCCTGATCACGGACGGCGGCAACCCGGCCCCCGGCCTGGAAGGCCTCACCCCTGACTCCTCGGAGACCGCGGGGCTGCTGATGGACACCCTGGCCGTGGTCGAGCACTCGGGCGAGCCCGGCCTCACCAAGGCCTACGACGCGCTGAGCGGCGGCAACGAGGGCCTTCTCATCGCCTTTCTCGGCACACTCGACGAGGCCCAGACGGCGACCGTCGCCCGGATGCGGCAACGCTCCCCGGGCGGGGTGGCGTTCGTCGCGCGCGGCCAGCGCGCGCAGGAGGCGGAGAACGAACAGAACAACCTGCTCCGGGAAGCGGGATGGACGGTCGTGCCCTACTCCCCCGGTGACCCCCTGCCGCAGCTGTGGCAGCAGGCGGACCGGGCGAGCAGCGGCACCGGCACGAGCGGAGGCGGTGCGGGATGAGCGGACGGGCGATACTGGCGGCCTGCTCCTGGCTGGCCACGCTGGCGGCCGCGGCGGCACTGCTGCCCCTGGTCACCCCGGCGGGCTGGATGGTGCAGGCCGCACTGCTGCTGGCGGTGCAGACCCTCGTCGGGGTCGGCGCCCGGCGGGTGCCGCTGGCCAGAGGACTCACCATCGCCGCCCAGGCCGCCGTGTCGCTGCTGCTGCTCACCGTGGTCTTCGCCCGGGACGTGGCGATCGGCGGGGTGCTGCCCGGGCCGGACAGCCTCCAGTACCTCGGCCTGCTGCTCACCGAGGGCACCGACGACGTCGGCCGGTTCGCGATACCCGCTCCGGTGACCGAGGGCATACGGCTGCTGCTGGTCGGGGGTGTGCTCCTCATCGGGCTGCTGGTGGACGCGCTGGCGGTCACGTTCCGCAGCGCCGCACCGGCCGGGCTGCCGCTGCTGGCGCTCTACTCGGTCGCGGCCGGGCTGTCCCAGGACGGCGCCGGATGGGCGTGGTTCGTGGCCGCGGCCGGCGGTTACCTGCTGCTGCTCCTGGCGGAGGGCCGGGACCGGCTGTCCCAGTGGGGCCAGGTGTTCAGCGGCAGCGGCGGCCCGAGCAACCGCGACCCGGGCCTCGGCGGTCCGGTGACGGCCCCGATGCGGGCCGGACGGCGGATCGGTGCCGCCTCGCTCGGACTGGCCCTGCTCGTTCCGGCACTGCTGCCGTCCCTGAACAACGGGCTGCTCGACCCGACCGGGCGCGGTGGCGGCGGCACCGGTGGCGGCGGCACGGTGTCCGCGGTCAACCCGCTGGTGTCGCTCCAGGACAGCCTCAACCAGCCGGAGAACCGCACGGTGCTCAGCTACGAGACGGACGCGGAGAGCACCCAGGACCTCTACCTGCGCATCGTGGCGCTCGACCAGTTCGACGGCACCTCCTGGAAGCCCTCGGAGCGGCGCATCCAGGCGGTGCCCCGACCGCTGCCGGCGCCCCCCGGCCTGTCCGCCGACGTCGAGACCCGGACCGTCACCACCCGGATCGCCGCCGCCGACTGGTACGCGCAGAACTGGCTGCCCATGCCGTACCCGGCCAGGCAGGTCGACATCGACGGCCGCTGGCGGTTCGAGCCCGTCGGCCGCACCCTCGTCGGCGACCGGGGCCAGACCACCAAGGGGGTGCGCTACCAGGTGGAGAGCCTCCAGGTGCGCCCCACCGCGGAGCAGTTGGCCAACGCGCCGCAACCGCAGCGCAGCCTGCTGCGCGAGTACACCGAGGTGCCCGACTCGCTGCCGGACGTGGTGCGCAGCACGGCCCTGAGGGTGACCGCCGACGCGTCCAACGGCTACGAGCGGGCCCTCGCGCTCCAGGAGTGGTTCGCCCGCGAGGGCGGCTTCACCTACGACACCGAGGTCAGGGCGGGCAGCGGCAGCGCCGCCATCGCCCGGTTCCTGGAGCAGAAGGAGGGCTTCTGCGTTCACTTCGCCTTCTCGATGGCCGCCATGGCCAGGACGCTGGGCATCCCGGCGCGGGTGGCGATCGGCTTCACTCCGGGCAGCTCCGCCGGTGACACCATGCGGGTCGGCCTCCAGGACGCGCACGCCTGGCCGGAGCTGTACTTCGAGGGGGTCGGCTGGACCCGGTTCGAGCCCACCCCGTCCCGGGGCAGCACGCCCGGATACGCGCAGCCCGCCCTGCCGGAGCCGGGCTCGGAGGAACCCGACCTCCCGGAGCCGGCGCAGAGCGAGCAGCCCAGTGCCCAGCCCACGACGCCCGACGAGTGCCCGCCCGAGCTGCGGCGCATGGGTGAGTGCGGCGACGAGCTGGACGCGGGTGCGGCCGCCACCGACGGCGGTTTCCCCTGGCAGCCGGTGCTGCTCGGCGCGGGCGCCGTCCTGCTGCTCGGCCGGCCGCCGCTGCTGCCGCTGCT
>NZ_BAAHCA010000112.1:0-9168 GCF_054776295.1 Streptomyces sparsus | reverse complement strand
GGGGGCGGGTGCGCCCGACCGCGCGCTGTACCCGAACGAGTGAGGCGGGCGGCGCGTTGTTGATGGCGGTCGGTAGGGGCGGGGGCGCGGTCGTGAGGTGCCGCGCCCCCAGCCGGCTCCGTGCCCTGGCGTGCCGGCCTTCCGCCTCCCTCGCCGGGGTCGGGCTGTGGCGGTCTGTTCCTGTCAGGCGGCGGGGCCGACGAGTTCGGACAGGACGTCTTCCATGGTGACGAAGCCGATCACGGTGCCCTTGTCGCCGGTGACGGCGGCGAGGTGGGTGCCGCTGGCCCGCATCGTGGTGAGGGCGTCGTCGAGCGGGGTGTCGATCTGCACGCGGGTCACCGGGTGCAGGGCGGTGCGGGGGAAGGGCCTGTGCCGTTCGGGTACGCCGATGGCGTCCTTGATGTGCAGGTAGCCCAGGATCGTGCCGCCGGGGCCCACCACGGGCATACGGGAGTAGCCGGCGCCTGTCGCGGCCTTCTCCAGCTGGGCGGGGGTGACGCGGTGGTCGACCGTCCTCATCCGGGCCAGCGGCACCAGGACCTCGCCGACCGGGCGGGTGCCGAGCTCCAGTGCGTCGCGCAGTCGTTCGCCGTCGGCCGGGTCGAGCAGGCCGGCCTGGCTGGAGTCGGTGACGAGGCGGGCGAGTTCGTCGTCGGTGAAGACGGCGACGACTTCGTCCTTGGGCTCGACGTTCAGCAGGCGCAGCAGGGTGTTGGCGAAGGCGTTGATGGAGAAGATGACGGGCTTGAGCGCGCGGGTGAGCGCGACGAGCGGCGGACCGAGCACCAGCGCGGTGGGGACCGGGGCGGCCAGGGCGATGTTCTTCGGGACCATCTCACCGAAGAGCATGTGCAGGTACGTCGCGAGCGTCAGCGCGATGACGAAGGCGATCGGGTGGATGAGTTCCTCGGGCACGCCGATGGCGTGGAAGGGCGGTTCCAGCAGGTGTGCGATGGCCGGCTCGGCGACGGCGCCCAGCACGAGGGAGGAGACGGTGATGCCGAGCTGGGCGGTGGCCATCACCGCCGACAGGTGCTGCACTCCCCACAGCGTGGTCCTGGCGCGCTTGTTGCCGGCCTGGGCCCTGGGTTCGATCTGACTGCGGCGTACCGAGATCAGGGCGAACTCGGCGCCGACGAAGAAGGCGTTGGTGAGCAGGGTCAGGGCGCCGATGAGCAGCTGGACGGTGGTCATCGGGTGGTCTCCTGCTCGGCGCGGTCGGTGGCGGGGGCCGAGAGGGTGAGGCGGTCGGCGCGATGGTGGTCGACGCTGCGGACGGTGATGTCCCATCCGTCGAGGTGCACGGTGTCTCCAGGCTTCGGGATGCGTTCCAGGAGGGTCGCGGTCAGTCCGGCGAGGGTTTCGTAGGGGCCGTCCTCGGCCCTGAGGCCGATCTCGGCGAGCTCGTCGGTGCGGATGCTTCCGTGGGCGTCCCAGACGTGCCGGCCGTCGTCGGTGGCGGGCATCGGGAGCAGGTCGGGGGCCTCGTGGGGATCGTGTTCGTCGCGGACCTCGCCGACGACCTCCTCGATGATGTCCTCCACGGTGGCGACACCGGCGGTGCCGCCGTACTCGTCGATGACCACGGCCATGGTGCGCTCCGTGCGCATCCGGGCGAGGAGGGTGTCCACGGGCAGGCTGTCGGGCACCAGCAGCGGCGGCGTCATCAGGTCGGTGACCTGTACGCCGGCGCGCTTGTCCTCGTCCAGGGCGAGTGCGTCGCGGATGTGGAGGGTGCCGATGATCTCGTCCAGGCTGTCGCGGTAGACGGGGAAGCGGGACAGCCCGGTGGCGTGGGTGAGGTTGACGGCGTCCGCGGCGTTGGCGTGGGCTTCGAGGGCCTTGACGTCCACGCGCGGGGTCATGACGTTCTCGGCTGTCAGCTCACCCAGGTTCAGGGTGCGTACGAACAGCTCGGCGGAGTCCTTCGCCAGCGCGCCGTGGGCGGCGGAGTGCCGGGCGAGGGCCACCAGCTCCTCCTGGCTGCGGGCGTGGACGAGTTCCTCGGCCGGCTCCAGGCCGAAGCGGCGCACGAACCGGTTCGCGGTGTTGTTCAGGTGCTCGATGAACGGTCCGAAGGCGGCGGTGAAGCCGCGCTGCGGGGTGGCGACGACCTTGGCCACGGCCAGCGGCCGGGAGATCGCCCAGTTCTTCGGCACCAGCTCACCGACGACCATCAGCACCACCGTGGACACGGCGACGCCCAGGATGGTGGCGCTCGTGGAAGCTGCGCCCGCCAGGCCGATCGCGGTCAGCGGGCCGCGCAGCAGCGCGGCCAGGGACGGCTCGGAGAGCATGCCGATCACCAGCGAGGTCACGGTGATGCCCAACTGGGCCCCGGAGAGCTGGAAGGTCAGCCGCCTGACCGCCTTCAGCGCGCTGTCGGCGCCGCGCTCACCGGCCTCGGCAGCCCGCTCGAGGTCAGCGCGCTCGAGTGTGGTGAGGGAGAACTCGGCCGCGACGAACACCGCGCACGCGAGTGTCAGCGCCAGAGCGAGCAGGAGGAGCAACAACTCGGTCACCGTGCCACCCCCGATTCGCAGCTCGTCGGGCGGGGTGTGGCACGGCTCGGACTGGGAGGTTCGCCCATCGCGGGTCTGCTACTCCTTCATCACTCCACCGCCCCCGGGCGGGGCGGAACGTCTTCAGATCGGAGAGGAGGTCTCCGCCGAGCCCATGGTAAAGGGTAGGTAAAACCACCGTGGAGGGTGGTCGGCCACCGTGTGTTTTCGGACTTTTACGCCCCGGTGACCCGAGAGCGTTCCGCGGCCCGCCGGCCCGGCCTATGATTCTACAGTCCTGTAGAAAACGCGAGGGGACGGTTGGGCTGTTCCCGGCCACCCCCGGGTGCACACATGCCGGCCGGGAGGCGGTGAGCGGTGAGTGATGAGCGGACGACGGCCCCGGTGGGGGCCGAGCGGCGCCGCTGCCGTGCACCGCGCAGTGCCCGGCCGGGCCTGCTCGGCGGCCCCTCGTCGGCACGACACCGATGTCGTCGCCTCCAAGCGGCGACTGCGCGGCCCTGCGGGCCGCGCACCCCTGTTTCAACCGCTATCTGCCTGGGAGGGCTTACGTGGCTTCGATCGATCTGGACAAGGTGCTGGACAAGGCGTGGGCGGACAAGCCGCTGCCCGAGATCCTCGCCGCCCCCGTCGCGGCACTGAAGGGTGTGTCCGACCGTGACGGCGAGCTGCTGGAGGAGGCCTTCGGCATCACCACCGTCGCCGACCTCGCCGAGCTGAAGTACGTCCGCTGGGCTCAGGCGCTCGCCGCGCTGGATGCGGCGAAGTAGTCACCCTTGTCTGGCCGCGCGGTGCCGCGGGTCCCGAGTTCGAGGAGCCCGCGGCACCGCGTCCCGCAGATCTCGCACACGAAGGAGTGAACGCCGCGATGGTGTTCAAGAAGTTGCTCGGCTCGCTCGGCGTGGGCGGCCCCACCGTGGACACGGTCCTCGCCCCTGGCGCCGTCCTGCCCGGCGGCAGCCTGACCGGCCAGGTGCACCTGAAGGGCGGCAGCGCCGACTTCGACATCGAGCAGATCACCCTGGAGCTGGTCGCCCGGGTGGAAGCCGAGCACGACGACGGTGAATCCGAGGGCCTGGCCGCCTTCGGCCGGTTCACCGTCGGCGGCGGCTTCCGTCTGGCGGAGGGCGAGCAGCACAGCGTCCCGTTCACGCTGGAACTGCCGTGGGAGACGCCGGTCACGGAGCTGTACCGGCAGGCGCTGGGCATCGTGCTCGGCGTGCGCACCGAGCTTGCGGTGGCCGGGGCGAAGGACAAGGGCGACCTCGACCCGCTCACCGTCTCCCCGCTCCCCGTGCAGGAGGCGGTCCTCGAAGCCCTCGGCCGGCTCGGCTTCGGCTTCAGGTCCGCCGACCTGGAGTACGGGCACATCCGCGGCACGGGGCAGCAGCTCCCCTTCTACCAGGAGATCGAACTCGACCCCGCCCCGCAGTACGCGTACGCCATGCGGGAGCTGGAGGTCACCTTCCTCACCAGCCCCGGCGGCATGGAGGTCGTCCTGGAGGCAGACAAGCCCGGCGGGTTCCTCTCCTCCGGCCACGACGCCGTCAACCGGCACGTCGTCAGCCACGACGACGCCGCCCAGCGCGACTGGACCACCGTCGTCGACGCCTGGATCCGCTCGATGGTCGCCGGCCACGGCGACCACCACGCCCCCGACCCCTACGGGCACGACACGCACCACTCCCACGACCACCACAGCGATCACGACGGTCACCGCTCCGGGCCCGGCATGGGTACCGCTGTCGCCGCGGGCGCGGCCGGGCTCGCCGTCGGCGTGGCCGGCGGACTCGTCGCCGCCGAGGTCGTGGACGAGGTCGGCGACTTCTTCGAAGGCGACGACGAAGGCGAGGACGAAGGCGACGACGAAGGCTGACCCACCACCCCTCGCACAAGCCCGGGCCGGGCTGCCCCGTCCCGGGCACCGCACGACGAAGGAGCTCCTGTGGCCCTGTGGGACCGCATCCGGGAATCCGCATCAACGATGCAGACCCAGCTGAACGCGAAGAAGAACGACCTGAAGTCCGGCGCCTTCCGGGACGCCTCCATGGCGATGTGCGCGCTGGTGGCCGCCGCCGACGGCACCATCGACCCCGCCGAGCGCCAGCGCGTCGCGCAGCTGATCGCCACCAACGAGGTGCTGCAGAACTTCGACGCCGACGACCTTCGGCGCCGCTTCGAGGACAACCTGACCAAGCTGACGGCCGACTTCGACTTCGGCAGGGTCAGCGTCCTGCAGGAGATCGCCAAGGCCAAGAAGAAGCCCGCCGAGGCCCGGGCGGTCATCCAGATCGGCATCGTCATCGGCGGCGCCGACGGCGACTTCGACAAGACCGAACAGGCCGTCGTCCGCGAAGCCTGCTACACCCTCGACCTGCCGCCCCACGAGTTCGACCTGTAGCAGTACACCCGCCCGGGCGCCGCGCACGTCGCCTGGGACGCGGCGGCGGGCGGGTATCCGAACAGCACACGACTTCGAGGAAGGAACGGCATGGAGATCTCCGGCATCATCACCGCCGTCGTCATCGGCGCGCTCATCGGCGTGCTGGGCCGGCTGGCCCTGCCCGGCCGCCAGCACACCGGCATCCTGTTGACCATCGTCGTCGGTATCGTCGCCGCCCTGATCGGCACCGTGATCGCCGCCGCGGTGGGCGTGGCGGACACCAAGGGCATCGACTGGATCGAACTGGCCATCCAAGTCGCACTCGCCGCGGGCGGCGTCGCCGCCGTCGAACGACTCAAAGGCCGCAGCTGATCCGCGAAGCCCGCTTGTCGACCCGGCCGCCCGGCGGGATGCCGGGCGGCCGACGCGGCCACGACCCCGCCTACAGCGGCGTGGCGGCCTTCAGCACGAGGAACAGCGTCACCACCGCGTTCGCCGACGACAACGCGGAAAGCGCAGTGCCCGCCGCGGCCGTCCACGCCGCCAGGCCCACCGCGGTGAACACCGACGGCCAGCTGCGTACCGCCGGGGCCGGCCCGAGAAGCGCCCCCACCCGCCGCGGCACCGGGCCCGCCTGCGCGAAATGGGCCAGCGCCCCCGCGGAAGCACCGTGGGAGACCAGGGCCGCCTTGCCGATCGCCCTCGCCGTCACCTGCCGGCTGCCGATGGTGCTGGCCGCCTCCTCATCCGCCCACCGCTCCGCCGTGAAGGCCACCGCGGTACGCAGCGGCCGAAGGAAGGGGTTGGCCCGCGCCGCCAGTTGCACACCGAGGAGAAGCCTGTGATGCCCGCCCGCGAGGTGGGCCCGCTCGTGTGCGAACAACGCCCGCCGCTCCGCACCCTCCAGACACGCCAGCATCGCCGTCGACACCACCACCCGCCCCTTCCCGCCCCGCCGGGCCGGAAGCGCGTAAGCGTACGGACCGGCGTCCGGCAGGACCACCACAGACGTCGACAGACCGTCCAGGGCCCTCTCAGCCCGGCGCCGCACCCGCAGATGCACCCACACCGTGCGGCACCACCCCACCACCACGGCCCCCAGCACGGGGATCGCCAGCCGGCCGGCGATGTCGTCGTACGGGACCGCCTCCCGCACCTCCTCGTCCGACCAGCCGTCCGGCAGCGGATTACCCGGCAGCTGCGCGGTCCCCACCACCATCAGAAGCGCCAGGCACACCGTGCTGCACACGCCCAGCACCCCGGCGACCACCGACAGCAGCACCGTCGCGGTCCGCGGATGCAGATGCTGCTCGGCCAGCCGCGCCACCGGCCACGCCGTTAACGGCAACACCAGCGGCAGGAAGACGAAAACCCCCATGACCGCGTCAGCCCTCCGGCTCCTCGGCGCGCTCCAGCAGCTCCCGCAGCAACCGCTCGTCCCCCGGCGGCAGCGACGTCACGAAACTCGCCAACACAGCCTCCCGGTCCCTCTCCTGGTCCAGCAGCCGCCGCATGCGCAACGCCGCCAGACCCGCTTCATCGGCGACGGGCGACCACACGAACGTCCGCCCCGCCTTCTCCCGCGTCACCGCCCCCTTGGCCAGCAGCCGCGTCAGAATCGTGATCACGGTCGTGTACGCCAGGCCGCCGTCGACTCGCTCCTGCACCCAAGCCGTGTCCACGGGGCGCTCAGCCTCGTGCAGCGCACCGAGCACCTGCACTTCCAGCTCACCCCGACCGCGCCGAGTACGCCCTTGGCCTCTCACCCCGTCTCCCTCCGGTCACCCGCCCGCCGATCCGGGACGGCCGTTCATCCTAGCCCCGGGCCTTCTACAGAGCCTTGGATCGCCGACCGCCTCCTCGAACGCCTTCTGACAGCAACACGGTTCCCTGGCCCGTTCCTACTCGGACCCCGTCTTCCTCAGGACCTCGTCCGGTGCTGGGTCTCGTGGTGGGCGGCGCTTTCGGGACCCACCCCCGGCGCGCGGGGCTCAGGCGGGGCGGACCGCCGTGTTGAACGGCATCTCGGTGAGGGGCGCGATCCGCACCGGCGCGCCCGGCCGCGGCGCGTGGATCATCTGACCGCCGCCGATGTACAGCCCCACATGGCTGAGACCGGAGTAGAAGAAGACCAGGTCACCCGGGGCCAACTGACTGCGGGACACCCGCCGGCCGGCGTTCACCTGGGTGTACGTCGTCCGCGGCAGAGCGACACCCGCCGCGCGCCAGGCGGCCTGGGTGAGGCCTGAGCAGTCGTAGGCGTTCGGACCGGTGGCGCCCCAGACGTAGGGCTTGCCCAGCGCGGTCCGGGCGTACGCGATGGCGGTCGCCGCCCTGGCACTGGCGGGCGGCCCGGCGGTGAGCGCGGCACGGTCGGTGCCGCGGGTGCTGCGGGGCGCGTCCGGACCGCCGTGGCCGTTCCCGGCGAGCACCCGCTCGCGCTGGACCGGCGTCAGCTCCGCCAGCAACCGGTCCGCCCGGGCGATCTTGCCCTCGACGGTCTTCTTGTGCTCCCGCGCCGTACGCTGCGCCGACCGCAGCGCGGACAGCTTGGCGTCCGCCTCGGAACGCAGTTGCCGTACCCCGCGCAGCCCGCTGCGCAGCCGGTCCACCGTGCGCGCCTGCTGGGTGCCGACGCGGTCGGTGGTCGCCGCCCGGCGCAGGAACTCCTCCGGCGCGGAGGAGAGCGCGAGGTGCACGGTCGGGTCGATCGCGCCGCCCTGCCGGTACTGCGCGGTGGCGAACGCACCGAGCGAGTTGCGGACGGCGTTGAGTCTCGCCGTCTGTCTGGACGCCTCGTCCCGCAGTCTGTTGAGCTTCCGCTCCGCCTTCCGGGCCTGCTCGGAAGCACCGTTGTACCGTTCCGTCGCCTGCTCGGCCTCGTGGTGCAGCCGGTCCACCCTCGCCTTCACCCGCTCCACGTCGGGGCGCGGGTCGGCGTGGGCGGTACCGCCCGAGGTGGCCGCCGTGGCGGTCGCCGCCCCCGCGAGAGCGAGGGCCCAGGTCGCCGAGCGGGGCTTCGTACTTCGGATCTTTCGGTGCGCAGCCATGGACGGGGACGCTAGAACGCCCGGCGCGCGCCGGGCGGACACTGACCGGCACTGGTCGTTTCCCCACCGGTTCGTGCCCGTCGGCGACCGCTGGAACTGCGCGGCGGACGGGTCGGGGCACGATTCCGACCGGTTTCGCGGATCCGCCGGCCCCGCCCGCCGGCCTGTGCAGGGAGCCGTCCCGTGCCCGAGGCACGGGCGCCCCGCACCGTCCCGCTTCCGGCCGGAGCCCGCCCCGGGCTGCCGGGTGCGGTGTCCGGCGGGCTACGCTCCGCTGCCATGGACGTACTCATCAACATCTTCGTCGCCCTGCACATCATCGGCATCGCCGCCCTGCTCGGCGGCTTCCTCTTCCAGATGAAGGCGATGGGGGCCGGTGAGGCCCGCATGCTGCCGGGCATGCTGCACGGTGCCATCACGATGCTCGCCACCGGGCTGATCCTGGTCGGCCTCAACCAGGCGGCGGACCACGAGGTCAACAACGTCAAGATCGCCATCAAGCTTGCCCTGCTCGTGGTGATCCTCGGCCTGGTCTACGTCAAGCGGGACGAGGAGCGGGTCCCGGCCGGCATGCTGGGCGCCGTGGGCCTGCTGACCTGCGTCAACATCTTCCTCGCCACCGTGTGGACCTGACCCGGTTCCTCGCCACCGTGTGGACCTGGCCCGGCCCTCCGCACCGACGCACCGGGCCCGGCCTGCCGGACCCGGTGCGTCGGTCGGAGCTCCCGGAGGGAGGCGGTCAGCCCGGCCGCACCGCGCTGTGGAAGGGCATGTAGTCCACCGACTCGTACTTGACGTCGTCGCCGGGCTTGGAGGCGTGGATCATCTGCCCGCCACCGACGTAGATGCCGACGTGGGTGACGTCCGCGTAGAAGAACACCAGGTCACCGGGCTGCATGTTGGCCTTGGACACCCTCTGGCCCACGTTCACCTGGTCGTAGGTGGTGCGCGGCAGGCCGACGCCGGCCGCCCGCCAGGCGGCCTGGGTGAAGCCCGAGCAGTCGTAGCTGTTCGGGCCTGTGGCGCCCCACACGTACGGCTTGCCCAGCTCGCCCTTGGCGAACGCCAGCACCTTCGCCGCCTTCGTCGAGGACGAGGTGCCGGAGCCGCCGCCGGTGCTGCCGGAGCCGTCGCTGGTCCCGCTGCCGGTCGAGGCGGGAGCCGCCGGCTGCCCTTCCTGCCCGGTGCCGGCGGACTCCGCACGCTGCCG
>NZ_BAAHCA010000111.1:0-9185 GCF_054776295.1 Streptomyces sparsus | reverse complement strand
GCAGCCCCACCGCGCGGGTGTCGGCCGGGGCCGCCGCCTGACCCGGCAGGGCACCGGTGAGGCGGTCGGTGGGCAGGCTGCCCGTGAGGCGGTCGGTGGGCAGGTCACCGCTCAGGGACTCCGTCGGCAGGTTGCCCGCACGCAGCGAGTCGGCGGACAGTGCGTGCAGCGGCAGCGCGTCGACGACCTCGGTGGTGGGCACACCGCCCGCGGTCAGGGAGTCCGTCAGCGCGTCGGTCGGCAGGGTGCCGGTGGACAGGGCGTCGACGGGCAGCGCACCGGTGAGCACGTCGGTGGGCCGGGCGTCGGCGGGCAGCGCGCTGGTGAGCGTCTCGGTCGGCAGGCCGCCGCGCAGGTGGTCACCGGCGACGGGCAGGCCGCCGAGCAGTTCACCCGCCGGGCCCGAGGCGGGGCCGCGCGGGTCCTCGACCTGCTCCACGGTGTCGTAGGTGGCGTCCGCTGCCCGCGCCAGGCTGTCCGGGAGGTCCAGGACGGAGTCCTCGACGCTCATGGTCTCCACCCCGGCGATGTGCTCGAAGGTCTCAGCGGGGTCTGCGGCGGCGGAACCGGCGGCTCCGGCGGCCATGGCGGCACCCAGTGCCGCAGCACCGAGAGTCTTGATCTGGGCCTGCTTCATGTCAGCTACGTCCTCTGGTGGATGCTTCGGGCAGCTCACCGAACGTAGTCAGGTATTCACGCCGGTCGCAAACACCGCAACGCGGCCGGGAGGGGGTGTCCCCCGGCCGCATCGCGGGTCGGTGCGCCCGGCGGCGCGTCAGTCCTGGTAGCGCGTGGAATCGCTGGTCACCGCGTGACTCGCGGTTGCCTGCCGGAAGAGCCATGCGGACTTCAGTTCGGCGTAGCCAGGCTTGATCACGTCGTTGATCATCGCCAGACGTTCATCGAAAGGGATGAACGCGGACTTCATCGCGTTGACGGTGAACCACTGCATGTCGTCGAGCGTGTAGTGGAAGGTCTCGACCAGGTGCGCGAACTCCTGGCTCATGCTGGTGCCGCTCATCAGGCGGTTGTCGGTGTTCACCGTCGCCCGGAAGCGCAGCCGCCGCAGCAGCCCGATGGGGTGGTCGGCGTACGAGGTGGCGGCGCCGGTCTGGAGGTTGGAGCTGGGGCACAGCTCAAGCGGCACGCGCTTGTCGCGGACGTAGGCGGCGAGCCGACCCAGTTCCACCGAGCCGTCCTCGGCGACTGTGATGTCGTCGATGATGCGCACCCCGTGCCCGAGCCGGTCCGCGCCGCACCACTGGAGTGCCTGCCAGATCGAGGGCAGGCCGAACGCCTCGCCGGCGTGGATGGTGAAGTGGTTGTTCTCCCGCTTCAGGTACTCGAAGGCGTCCAGATGACGGGTGGGAGGGAACCCGGCCTCGGCGCCGGCGATGTCGAAGCCGACGACGCCCTGGTCGCGGAAGCGGTTGGCGAGCTCGGCGATCTCCAGGGCCCGGGCTGCGTGCCGCATCGCGGTCAGCAGCGCACCGACACGGATGCGGTGGCCGGCGGCCAGGGCCCGGCGCTCGCCCTCGCGGAAGCCCTCGCTCACCGCGTTCACGACGTCCTCGAGGGACAGCCCGGCTTCCAGGTGCTGCTCGGGGGCGTACCGCACCTCGGCGTAGACGACGCCGTCGGCGGCGAGGTCCTCGGCGCACTCGGCGGCCACCCGGAACAGGGCGTCGCGGGTCTGCATCACCGCGCAGGTGTGGGCGAACGTCTCCAGGTAGCGTTCCAGCGACCCGGAGTCGGCCGCCTCCCGGAACCAGATGCCGAGCGCCTTGGGCTCCGACTCGGGCAGTGCGTCGTAACCGACGTCCCGCGCCAACTCGACGATGGTGGCCGGGCGCAGGCCGCCGTCGAGGTGGTCGTGCAGGAGCACCTTGGGCGCACTGCGGATCTGGTCCATGGAGGGCTGCTGGCTGAGGGTCTCGCTCGTCATCTCCGCACTCTAGTTCCTACGCGCGTAGATTCCCAGTGCGTACCGCCCCGGATCACCACTCCGATCCGTCGGCGCGGCTCGCCCCCGGCCCGGACACGGACGCGCCGGGGCAGGACGGTGCGGCAACTCCCGTGTTCCCGGCGGAAAGCCCCTCTCGACGTGTGTTCCACGGCGCCGACTTCTGCGATCGTTCTCCCATGGCTCAGCAAGCGCTGCCCGAGCGGGACGCACGGTTGGGACGTCCCGTCGGCACGACGGGCACGGTGCACGGTGTGGTCCTGGTGCTGCCCGGCGGCGAACCGCAGTCGCACCGCCGCGGTTCGGCCCGGGCGGCGGCCGCCGCCTGGCCGCTGGGCCGCCACCTGACGCGGGCCGCACCCGAGGAGTCCCTCGTCTCCCACGTGGTGCACTACCGCTACCGGGGGTGGAACGGCGAGGCCGCGCACCCGGTCGCGGACACCGCCTGGGCCCTGGACGAGGTGGCGGAACGCTACGGGGACGTGCCGGTGTGCCTCGCCGGAACCGACCTGGGCGCCCGGGCCGCGCTGCGGGCCGCCGGGCACCCGTCGGTCGTCTCCGTCCTGGCGCTCGGACCGTGGCTGCCGCCGGTCGGTGAGGAGCCGGTGCGGCAACTGATCGGCCGGCACGTCCTGCTGGCGCACGGCACCGACGACCGGGACACCGACCCCGACCTGTCCTACCGGCTGGCGGAGCGGGCCAAGAAGGTCAACCCGGACGTCTGCCGGTTCGAGGTGCACACCGAGCGGCATACCCTGCGGCACCGGCGTGCCGACGTGTACGCGCTGGCCGCCGACTTCGTGCTGGGCACCCTGTGCGGACGGGACTTCTCCCGTCCGCTGACCGACGCCCTCGCCGCCCCGCCCCCGCTCGGCCTGCGCATGCCGCTGGCCACCGGCTTCGGCCGCCCCCACCGCTGACGCCCCCATCCGTGCCGCCGCGTGCGGCCACGGGTTCGACTGCCCAGCCGGAGACCGCGACGCCACGGGCGGGCACGGCGCCCGGCCAGCGCGCGAGCGGCACCCGGCAGCGCGGTGCGGGGAACACCGTCGACCGCCGGTACACGACCGACCACATGGAACGGGCGGTGGCGGGTACCGCGAGACGGGACAAAGCGGGCAACGAGTCTGCGCCAAGCAGGCAACACGGCAACGGGACGGTGGTCACCATGGCTGTTCTCCTGGCAGCACAGGTCGCTCAACGCGTACTGCGGGCCACCCGCTCGCAGCCGGCGGCGGGCACCAAGGCGCGGGCGAAGCGCGGGCGGCGGCCCCCGACGGAACAGGCCGGGGCGGGCGCCACCCTCGCCACCGCGCACGGTGCGTTCAACGTCGCCGGCGGCTTGTGGCCGCTACTGCACCTGCCCAGCTTCGAGTGGGTCTTCGGGCCGAAGCAGGACCGGTGGTTGCAGCGGACGGTGGGCGGCCTGCTGGTCGCGAACGGCATCTCCCAGCTCGGTGGCGCCGGCACCCTGGAGGGACAGGCCCGCGCGCGGACGATCGGCGTCACCACGGCCGCGACGCTGCTGGCCATCGACCTGGTGTACGTGCCGAGGGGCCGCATCCGGCCGACGTACCTGCTCGACGCCGCCACGGAGCTCGTCTGGATCACCGCCTGGCTGCGCAAGCCGACCTGAGGCTTCGGCTGGCCGCGAGCACGCGCACCGGCGCGGGTCAGAAGGCGTACCGCAGGCGCAGCCAGGGGGCGTGGGCGGCGATCAGCCGGCGCACGGCCTCGACCGCCTCGCCCTTCACGCCGGTGCGGTAGCGCACGTTCACGCTGCCGTTCTCGGAGCGTTTGGCCTGCTGCACGTCCGGACGCCACAGCACGTCCTCGGCCCGCGGATGCCAGCCGAGGTTCACCTCGTGCAGTTCCCGGTTGTGCGTCAGCATGATCACCTCGGCGGCGGCCTGCCGCTTCACCGCGGGGGTCAGCACGTCGTCCATCTCCCGCAGCAACCGCGCCCAGGCGTCCGCCCACCCCGGGCGCAGCACCACCGGCGACAGGTTGAAGTGGACCTCGTACCCGGCTTCCACGAAGTCGTTCGCCGCGGCGATCCGCTCGGCGACCGGACTGGTGCGGATGTCGAGCAGCCGGGAGTCGTCCGGCGGCATGACGGAGAACCGGACGCGGGTCCGCCCCCGGGGGTCGAGTGCCAGCAGGTCCGGGTTGACGAACTTCGTCGCGAACGACGCCTTGGCGGTGGGCCACTGCCGGAACGCGGCGACCAGGTCGGCGGTGTTGTCGCAGACCAGCGCGTCCACCGAGCAGTCGCTGTTCTCCCCCACGTCGTACACCCAGGCGTGCGGATCGCAGCTGTTCGGCTCCGGCTTCGGGCCCTGGCTGGCGACGTGCCGGCCGAGGTGGCCGATGATCCGGTCGATGTTGGTGAACACCGTGATCGGGTTGGCGTAGCCCTTACGGCGCGGCACGTAGCAGTAGGCGCACGCCATCGCGCAGCCGTTGGCGGCTCCCGGCGCGATCCAGTCGGCGGACCTGCCGTTGGGCCGGGTGGTCAACGTCTTGCGCTCCCCCAGCACCAGCGTCTCGCTCTTGACGCGGACCCAGCGCCCCACGTTGCCCTCGTTGCCGTGCAGGTGCGGAATCCGCCAGTGCGAGTCGACCTCGACGACCCGGGCGTCCGGAAACCGGGCGAGGATCTGCCTGCCGCGGACGGACGCGGCGGCCCCCGGTTCGGCGTGGATCTCACGGATCGCGAGCAGCCGCGCGGCCTCCGGCGAGTCCCGGTACCCCGTACCGGTCGGCCCGGGCCGACCCTCGGAACGCAGCGCGTCGAGCCCGAAGAGCGCGTCGGGCTCCTCGGAACGGTCGGGGGAAGGGCGCATGCTCGCTCCGCGGAGGACGTCACTGGCGGTGGACCGGCCCCGGAGGAGGCCCCGCCGCCATCCGGCAGACAGACGGAACGCAGGATTCCGCACCCGCCCGGGTGTACAAGGGTACAAAAGGCCGCCCTGTCGACCATATCAGGTCAGACGGGCTCCAGTAGATCAACGACGGAAAGACCGGTCTCTCCGTTGACGAGCTGAAGAGCCAGGTCGGCACGAGCAGCGAGGTCCAGCGGGGAGAGGCTCTCGGCGTACGCGGCGTGCACGATGCGATCAAGCCCCGCACCGACCAGCGGCGCGGCGGTGCGCAGCGAGGCCTCCAGAGCCACGCCCCTGGTGGCTCCGCCGTGCAGAATGATGTTCCGAGTGCGGTACAGCCGCCGCAGCGCGATACGGAAGGCGCTCCTCACCTCCCCCAGGACGGGACGAGGGTCCTTGACCAGGTCGGCCATGCGCTGGGCTGCGGACCAGTCGGTGTACCTGGTGGACGCTCCGCTGAAGTCCAGCGCCTGGGCCCCTCGCGCGTCCAGGGCCTCGGCCACCCGTCGGGCACGTTCCTGGTTCGTCGTGGCTGCCGTGATCGTATGGGCGAGAGCGTCGCTCGCCCGGGGCTTGTGGCGGTGCGCGAGGGCGGTGAGTTCGGCGCGGGGCCAGGAGCAGGCGATGATCGCCGCCATCCGGTCTGCTGCCACTGCCTTGCCCGACCGTTCACTGTCCTTGGGGTCGTCCGGGTGCGACAGCAATGACTCGACAGCGGCCCACGCCCCGGCAACGGCCGGTGCCATCGGGCCGCGGTTGACGGCGGCCGCGAGTTCCAGGGCGTCGTCGATCCGGCTGCGCCGGTCGGCGACCTGGTACAGATGGCCCTCGTTGACCAGGGTCAGAACGTCCGCGCCCCGCGCCGGGGGATCGAGTGGGACGGGCTGGGGATGACCCGCGACCCAGATACAGGGCAGGGGCTTCACCCCGCCTCTGCCCCGGCGCAGGAACTGAGAGCGGGCGGTCATGCGCTCCACCAGCTGCCGAGCCTGCTCCGCAGCGCTGAATGCGTCGAGCGCCCCGAACCGGTAGACGAACCCGCCTCCGGGTCGGATGCCCGACGTGTCGTGCCCGTGCTCGCGCAGCCACGACACGACCTGGCCCCTGTCGTACCAGCTCTCCAGCGGTTCGGCGAGATCCCGCCGAGGGACCCTCTCCAACGCCACCAGCACCTCGAACGAGCGGGCTGGGGTCCGGGCGAGCTCGGCGGCACTGTCCGCGATGTCCGACGTGGTGGCGCGAACCTGGTAGAGGTTTCTCGCCCATGTCCTCAGGTGGCTTGCGCTGTAGCCCAGGTCGAGCAGATGCGCGGCAACCGTACGGGAGAACCGCTCCGGCTTGGCCCGCTTCTCCACGGGACCGCTGACCGCCACCGCCCACCGCTCCAGGTAACCGACCCGTACGTGTCCGATCACCTCCTTGAGGCGGCGGCGCGATGGGCTCGGGTCCGGCAACGCGTTTCTGAGAAGCCCCGTGAGCTCCCTACGCAGTTCCTTGTCGCCAAGGCCCCGGTCGGGGCCGATCAACGCGCTGAGCTCATTGCGTTGCCAGTCACACGCCGTCTGCGCCAGCACTCCGTTCGCCTGCCAGTACCCGGCCTCCCACAGCTCTTCGAGGGCCAGCACCGAACCCACGTCCCACAGTCGACGCGCCCAAGGGGTGCCCTCATCGGTGAAGAAGTCGGCCATACGAGCGAGTACGTGCCGGGCATAAGGGTCTGAGTCGGGAGGCGAGGCCATCGACGCACCGTAGCGGATCAGGCCGACCCCTCCGGCGCACCGGATGAGTCCGTGGTATGGTCGCGGCAGACTTAAAGGGGCACTCGCCGTTCATTCGGCCTCTGCCCCTTTCTTCTTGCCCGCCGACACCCGCGTGGCTGGCCGGCTCACCGCCGCCGCCCGGTCGGCCGCCCTCTCCAGTTCCTCCTCCACCGATCCCACTGACGCGACAGTCGGCCAGGAGACAGCCGACCGCATCCCCCTTCCCACGGACAACGTGGCGCCGCTAGCTGCGGCTTCGAGAACATCGGGCAGGGCCCGCGAGGTGGTCAGGCGAGGAGTTGGCCGCGGCGGCTCAGCAGGAACCGTTTGAAGGCGGCCACCGGCGGGGTGTCCGGGTGGCCGTCGAGCCAGGCCACACCGATCTCCCGGGCGGCCCGCGGCGCGGTGACGGCGAGTTCGCGCACGCCGGGGCGGGGCACCGTAGGCGGCGGCAGCAGCGACACACCCAGCCCGGCGGCGACCAGGCCGCGCAGCGTCTCGGCCTCCTCCCCCTCGAAGGCGATCCGCGGCCGGAACCCGGCCTCGCTGCACAGCGCCTCGAAGATGCGGCGCATGCCGTAGCCGGGCTCCAGCGTGATGAAGGACTCGTCCGCCGCCTCGGCCAGCCGGATGCGCTTGCGGCCGGCCAGCCGGTGGTCCTCCGGCACGACCAGACGCAACCGCTGCTCGTCCAGCCGCCGCACGACGAGGTCGGGGGCGTCGGGCACCGGCGAGATGAGGCAGAGGTCCAGGTCACCGGCGCGCAACCGCTCCAGCATGGCTTCGCCGTAGTTCTGCACCAGCGAGAAGCGGATACGGGGATGGTCGGCGCGGAAGGTGCGGATGAGTTCGGGCACGGTCTCCGAGCCGAGCGTGTGCAGGAAGCCGAACGCGACCTTGCCGGTCGCCGGGTCGGCGTCGGACCGGACGGCCTCCGCGGCCTGCTCGACGGAGGCCAGCGCGGGTTCCACCGACCCGAGGAAGGCGCGCCCGGCGGGGGTCAGCGAGACGGTGCGGCCGTGCCGGGCGAAGAGGGCGACGCCCAGGTCCGCCTCCAGCCGGGCCATCGACCGGCTCAGCGTGGACTGCGGCACGGCCAGTTCCCTGGCCGCCCTGGTGACGTGCTCGTGCCGGGCGACCGCGACGAACTGCGCCAGTCGCGGGGTCAGCGTCGCCGCCCAGGAATCGGCGTCGATGTCCGCTGTGCGAAGTGTTGCCGGGATGTCTTTTTCGTTTCCGGACGGTGACACAGCCACCCCTCACCTCAGTTTATGCACCACAGCATCAATACCTGGCACTTTGTGCATTGGACGCATCAGAGGCGCGACTCTACCTTCGAACCATGCCTTCCGTTGATACCGGGGCACCCGCCACCACGGGTGCCTCTGCTCCGTCGTTCCCCGCCACCGGCAACCGCCGGATCAACCTCGCGCTGTTCGCCGTCGGCCTGGCCACCTTCGCGCTGCTCTTCTCCACCCAGGCCCTGCTGCCCGCCCTGTCCGCCGACTTCCACGTCACGCCGGACCAGGCCAGCTGGACGGTCTCCGCCGCTACCCTCGCCCTCGCCGTGTGCGTGCTGCCGCTGAGCATGCTCTCCGAGCGGTTCGGGCGGCGGCGGCTGATCACGGTCTCGGTGGCGGTCGCGGTGGGCATCGCCCTGCTGCTGCCGCTCGCACCGAACCTGACCGCGCTGATCGCGCTGCGCGCGGTGCAGGGCGCCGCGATCGCGGGCATTCCGGCGTCGGCGATGGCGTACCTGTCGGAGGAGTTGCGGCCCGGCGCCCTGGTCGGAGCGATCGGCCTCTTCGTGGCCGGCAACAGCGTCGGCGGCATGACCGGCCGCATCCTGACCGGCTGGGTAGCGGAGGGCTGGGGCTGGCGGGCGGCACTGCTGGCGGTGGCACTGCTCGCCCTGCTGTGCGCGGTGACGTACCGCCTGCTCGCCCCCAGGGCCCGCAACTTCACCCCCGCCCCGCTCGACCCCCGGGCGCTGGCCAGGACCCTGCGCGGTCACCTCGGTGACCCGCTGCTGCGGCGCCTCTACACGATCGGCATGCTCTTCATGGTCGTCTTCGGCGCGGTCTACACCGTGGTGGGCTACCGGCTGGTGCAGGAACCGTTCGGGCTCTCCCAGGGGCTGGTGGGTTCGATCTTCGTCATCTACCTCGTGGGGACCGGCTCGTCGGCCGCCGCCGGACGCGTCGTCGGCCGCCTGGGCCGGCGCGGCACGCTGTACCTGGCGATCGGGACCACCGCCGCAGGTCTCGCGGTGAGCCTGCTGGAGAGCCTGCCGGCGGTCCTGCTGGGGCTGGTGCTGATCACGGCCGGCTTCTTCGCCGGGCATGCCACGGCCTCCTCCTCGGTGAGCCGCAGCGTCACCTCGGGGCGGGCCCAGGCGTCGGCGCTCTACCAGATGGCCTACTACCTGGGCAGCTCGGTCGGCGGCACGGTCGGCGCGCTGGCCTTCCACGCGGCCGGCTGGCACGCGACGGTCCTGCTGTCGCTGGCCGCGCTGGCCACCGCGGGTGGCATCACGGTCTACGCGACCCGCCGCGCGGTGGCCGAACGCCGCCTGGC
>NZ_BAAHCA010000110.1:0-9225 GCF_054776295.1 Streptomyces sparsus | reverse complement strand
GTGATGGCCGCCCCGGCGGCCGCCCAGGCCGCCGCGCCGGTTCTGCTGGAAGCGCACGAGATGCCGCCGAGCTCGACCCCGTGGACCGCCGGTCCCGTCGAGAAGGGCGCCGGGGAACGCTTCTGCCTGGACGGACTGCTGCCGGACTCCCGCTCGGTCCACCGCACCTTCCGTACCGAACTGGAGACCACCGCCCTCCAGGTGGTCGTGCGGACCAAGCACGAACTGGACGCCCGCCGCACGGTCAGCGCCGTACGCGCCGCCTTGACCCACTGCCTGGACGGCTTCGAGGAGAGGTACCCCGGCAGCACCGCCGAGCAGCGCTACCTCGGCAAGGTCGAGGCGGCCGACGGCGGCCACGTCCACGGCATGGCGACGTCGGTGCCGAACTCGTCCCGCGACATCAACCTGTACGGCGTGGGCAGGGACGGCAACCGGGTGACCGTCGTCGCGTGGGGCGAGATGGGCACCTTCGAGACCGCGCCCGTCGCGGCGTTCAAGGAGACCGTCGCCACCGCCCTGAACAAGCTGGATCACTGAGCCCCTCGTCGGCGCCGGGTCGCACAGGGGACGGCCCGGCGCCGCGACGGGACAGGAACGGCTACCGGCTACCGGCTACCGGCTACCGGCTACCGGCTACCGGCTACCGGCTACCGGCATGAGAATCGTCGGGGGCTGTGCGGTGTATTGCCGCGGACGGGCCGGGACCGCAAGCTTCTGGTATGGACCTGGAGTTGCGGCATCTCAAGACGATCCGGGCGATCGCCGACGCGGGCAGCCTGACCAAGGCCGCCTCCGCGCTGGGCCTCGCCCAGCCCGCGCTCAGCGCCCAACTGAAGCGGATCGAGCGCACGCTCGGGGGCCGGCTGTTCGAACGCGGACGCCTCGGTGTGCGGCCCACGTCGCTCGGTGAACTGGTCCTCGACCGTGCCCGGGTCGTGCTGCCCGCGATCCGCGAACTCCAGGAGGAGGCGGTACGCCTGGCCCACGCCTGGGACGGCATGCCGCGCTTCAGGCTCGGTGGCACCCACGGCCCACTGCTCGGGGGACTGGTGGACCGGCTGGCCACCGCGCACCCCGGCGTACCCGTCACCACCCACACGTCCTGGTCGGAGCGGGAGATCGCTGCCGCCGTCGCCGAAGGACGGCTCGACTTCGCGCTCATCGGCACCTGCGGGCAGAGCACGCCACCGGAGCCCGAGCGGCTGGTGTGGCGCCAGGTGGCCGTCGACCCGGTCTTCGTCATGCTGGCCGCCGACCATCCCCTGGCAGACCGTGACGAGGTGGAACTGCACACGCTGGCCGACGAGTCATGGGCCAACGTGCCCGGGGACGGCTGCTTCGCGGACTGCTTCGCCGCCGCCTGTGCCCGGGCCGGTTTCACTCCCGCCTGCGTCTACGAGACCGACACCTCCTCCTGCGTGCACCTCGTGCAGGTCGGGAGAGCCGTCGGGCTGTGCCGAGCGACGTTCCCGCCCACCCCGGGGCTGGTGACCAGACCGCTGGCCGACTCTCCGCTGACCTGGCGGCACCTCGTCGGGTGGCACCCCGACGAGCCGGCCGCAGACGCCGCGCCTGCTGTCGTCGCACACACCAGGGCCGCGCACAATGACGCCGCCGCACGCAACGCCACCTACCGCGCCTGGCTCGACCAGCGGACCGACCCCGAACCAACGGCCTACCCCACCGCCGTCTGAACGCACTCCCATGCGGCCACACGCACGGACGACCGGGCGCACCGCCCGAGCGTCACGCCCCCATGCCCACGGCTACCGAAGCGATCCACCGACGTGGAGAAGCAGCCCCATGGGCGGTGACCGCTCACCGGCAGACCACGTGCGGTGCGGGTCCGGTGCTGGCCGTCTCCCTCGCGCCCCGGCACCGAGGTGCCGACGACGGCGCCTGGACGCCCAGGCCCCATAACGCTGGGGAAGGGGGGCAGTTGAGAGCTGCTGACGTCAAGGAGGCCACGGCTACGGTTTCGGCACCTCCCACCGAATCCGAGGAGACACCCCATGCTCCACAGACACGTCAAAGGTGCGTGCGCTGCCGTCATCGCGGTCGGCGCCCTCACCCTGACCGGGCTGCCAGGCACAGCCAGCGCACAGCCGGCTGCCGCTCCGGGGTCCGCTTTCCAGGCGACGACGGCGAAGGCTCCGCCCGAGTTGCTGTCGGCGATGCAGCGCGACCTGAACCTCAACAAGGCGCAAGCCGAAGCCCGACTGGTCAACGAAGCAGAGGCCGGTGCCGTTGCCGGCGCCCTCCAGAACACCCTGGCCGAGGACTTCGCCGGCGCCTGGGTCCGGGGAGCGGACTCCTCGACGCTCACCGTCGCCACCACCGACACAGCCGACGTACCCCGGATCACCGCCGAGGGCGCCCGGGCCGAGGTGGTGCGGAACAGCCTTGCCGAGCTGGACGCCGCCAAGGCCAAGCTCGACAGGGCCGCCGCCCGGAACGGCTCGGTGGCCGCACCCGTCTGGTATGTGGACGTCAAGACCAACAGCGTCGTCATACGCGCCTCGAAGCCCTCTGCCGCCAAGGCGTTCGTCGCCGCCGGGGGCGTCGACCGGGATTTGGTGCGGGTGGTGAAGTCCGCCGAGCAGCCCCGAGCGCTCTACGACCTGCGCGGCGGTGACGCCTACTACATGGGCGGCAGCGGTCGCTGCTCCGTCGGCTTCCCCGTGACCCGGGGAACCCAGCAGGGGTTCGCCACCGCCGGCCACTGCGGCCGGGTCGGGACCACGACCTCCGGCTTCAACCAGGTCGCGCAGGGCAGCTTCCAGGGCTCGTCGTTCCCCGGCAACGACTACGCCTGGGTGGCCACGAACTCGAACTGGACGGCGACCCCGTACGTCAAGGGCTCCGGTGGCCAGAACGTGCAGGTGGCGGGCTCCACCCAGCAGGCGGTGGGTGCGTCCATCTGCCGCTCCGGCTCCACCACGGGCTGGCACTGCGGCACCATCCAGCAGCACAACACCAGCGTCACCTACCCCGAGGGCACCATCACCGGTGTGACCCGGACCTCTGTGTGCGCCGAGCCGGGTGACTCCGGCGGCTCGTACATCTCGGGCAGCCAGGCGCAGGGTGTCACCTCCGGTGGTTCCGGCAACTGCCGGACCGGGGGCACGACATACCACCAGCCCATCAACGAGATCCTTCAGGTCTACGGCCTGACGCTGAAGACCACCACGGACCCCGGCGACCCGGGTGACCCGCCGGACGAGCCCGGTGGCACGTGGTCGGCCGGAACGGTGTACAAGGTGGGCGACACCGTCACCTACGGCGGCGCCACCTACCGCTGCCTCCAGGGCCACCAGGCCCAGGCCGGCTGGACCCCCGCTGCCGTCCCCGCACTCTGGCAGCGCATCTGACCGACGCCGCAGGGACAGGGCGGGCCGGGACCACTGGGGGGCTCCCGGCCCGCCCTCGCGGCATGCACCGAGCCACACCACTTCACACGTCACCTCTTCACCCCTCCCCCGCACTCCGTACCGCCCCGGACCGTCGCACCGACGGACCGCGGCCTGCGGCCCGCGTCCGATCAACACGCGTTCGACCGCCCGAGCCGGCGCCCGCCGGCGCTCCACCACCACATCGCACCGTCGTAACACCGCGCGCCGCGCCGCAGGGGGAGAGAGCCCATGATGACGATCAAGGTCTACCGCATGCGGCCGGACGGAACCCGATTCCCCATCGCCGGTCTGCGGACCGTGCGCCCCACCGAACCGGACAAGCTCCCGCTCTCCCTGGGCTTTCCCCCCTGCCGCTGCCTGCTCTGCGCCGATCCCGTTCGCTCCTTGCCTCCTTCCTCTTTGCCTGCCGCCTCTCCTCCTCCCGCCTCCGCGCCTCTCGGAACCGCCTCTCCCGACCTCCCGCCACACAACGACCGCCCCCCTGCCTGCCCCACCCGGTTTCGTCCCTGAGGCAGGTATACAGCGAGGCATCTCCGCAGGTCACGAGCCGAGGGCGATAGACACTCGAACGAGTGAACGAAGAATGATCAGTGGTTCGGAGACCACCGAAACGGCAATCCCCCTCGAAGAAGCGTCTTCGGCGCCGAGCCCGGAGGCGTGCCGTCGGACTGCGGCAGCCCTACGACGGGAACACGGCTGTAGGGCACGAAGCCGTACGACACGAGGAGCACGGGATGAGTGGTGAACTGCAGGCGATCCTGGCGGTGGCAACCGTGCTGGTGATCACGACGGCAGTGGTGACGGCCGTGCTGCTGGTGAAGGTGGTGAAGACGCGGACCCTGCTGAGCAGCGCCGGTGTCCCGGTGAACAACAAGCTCGCCTTCTGGGGCGCCGTTCTCTACGCGATCTCCCCGATTGACCTGATGCCCGACCCGATACTGCTGGACGACATCGGTGTACTGCTGCTGGCACTGCGCTCGCTGCACAAGGCAGCGGAGAGCGCCGGCATCAGCCCGCGCGGCATCAAGGAGATCACCGAACCGGCCCCCGCCACCGGGCAGATATCGACGCCCGCCCGATCCGTTCCGGGGCCGGTCGGCTCGAAGCGGTCGTGAAGCCATCCGAAATCCATATGCGTGCATGCCAGTTGGCAGGGAAGACGGCAGTCAGGACCGAATGAGCCATCGCCGGAAACGAAGTTCCGGCCGAAGGGAGAATCATGGCTTCCGCGATTTCACGATTCACCCGCCAGCTGCGCTCCGGAGGGGGCCTTCTGTCGGGTGGCCACAGCCACCGGTCCGGCCCGCCCACGCGCACGGGCCGTCGCCCTCATGGCTCGGGTACGGGGTCAGCAGGACTGGGTTCGGTGGTGAGCGGCATCACCCGCCGCCTCCGCCGCCGCTGAGCCCGCGCGGCAACCGCCGTCCCCCGCCGCCCTCAACCGGTAGCGGGCAGACGGCGCGACCGCCGGCACTCCGCGGTCCGGCCGTCACGGATCACATGAGCCGGCCCCAGGCCGTCGCACGATATCGGTAACGTCGGCCACCGCTTTCGGTCGACCAAGGAAGTCCCCGGGTAATCCCCGGGGACTTCCGTCGTTCCGTCACCACCGCGAATCCCGGAGCGGCCCATTCGCCGACCACACTGCCCCATGAACAACACCCAGTCGGTAACCGAGCGAGCCGCCGTGCCGAAAATCCCGCGACATTCTGGCGACTGCATCAGCCAACTGCGACCACCGGGTGCCTCCACCGGCACGCCGCAGGGGCCTTCGGCCTGCCGCGCAGTCGACAGGTTTCCCACCGGCAGACGTTGAGGGACGTGCACGGTTTCGGTGGTTGTTGTTCTTCAGCTTCTCGACGCCGTGATCGGCGCGGTGGGTGGTGGCGCGGTGGGTGGTGCCGCGGAAGTCGGGGCCTGTGACGTGGGCGACGGCGTTAACACCCAGCTCGGTGACGATCAACGCGGCGTCGTCACCACAGGGGGCTCGGTCGTGCTCAGGGTTCACCCGAAGGCGGCCCAGCGACTCGGCCTCGCACATCCCGATGACGGTGGAGGCCCCCGCCGAGGCGAGCGGGGGCAAGCGCGAGGTCCGGGCGAGCGGCGTGAACCAGGCAGGCGGACGGACGCGGGAGGGGACGGCGCCTGTTGATCAGTGCGGGCGACGGCAGCTGAGGGGTGCCGACCGGGCGAAGCCTGTTGCCGTACCTCAGTGCTTGCGGCCATGAAAAAGCCCCCTCCCGGATCACCCGGAGGGGGCTTGCCACACTTACACATTGGTGGCTGCTGCGCGCTCGGCAGGATTCGAACCTGCAACCTTCTGATCCGTAGTCAGATGCTCTATCCGTTAAGCTACGAGCGCTTGTGCTTTCCGGCTGTCACAGTGGCCGGTCGGCGTTGCGGGAACAACATTACATGACCCGTGCCCAGAGGTGAAATCCGTTACCGGGACCCATGCTGAGCTGCGGAAACGCCGATGCGGCGGCCCCACGGACGGTGTCTTCGGACCAGCGGGGAGCGGGCAGACGGAGAGCGGGGCCCCGGGGAGCGGGCGGGCGGGAACCGACATGCGAAAGCCCCGGTCCGCAGACCGGGGCTTCGATGATCGTGAAGATCGAGCGGAGGCTCCGGGATTTGAACCCGGGATGGGGGGTTACCCCAAACCGCATTAGCAGTGCGGCGCCATAGACCAGACTAGGCGAAGCCTCCTCGCACATCCGCTGAGCGGAGCGTGCGCAGATGATGGCACAGCGCCAGGCGCTGTCACCAACCGCGGTCCACAGTACCCGGCAGCCATGCCCGTGAGCAAAGCGCATACCGGATCGGGGGGCGGCCACTCGATCGCGCCGAGTTGCGCAACGCTCCGGGCGGTGGCGCGTTAGTAGGAGTGGCCGGTCGCGTCCCACTGCCACGAGGCCGGCAGGCCACCGCTCCGCCACCCCCATAGGAGAACCGCCATGCTGCGTCGCCTCGTCACCACTCTCGCCGTGACCGCCGCCGTGTCCGCCCTCGGCTCGTCCGCGATCGCCTGCCCGCCTCCTGCCGGCGAGGACAAGCTGACCATCACCTACCGCGAGCACGCGGACGCCGCCGAGCGCACCTACACGTTGGCGTGCCACCCGGCCGGCGGCACCCACCCCGACGCCCAGGCGGCCTGCGACGCACTGGACAATGCCGTCCGAGGCACCCGGAACCCGTGGGAGCCGGTCTCCGCGGACGCCATGTGCACTCAGGTGTACGGCGGGCCGCAGACCGCCCGGGTGACCGGCACCTGGTCGGGTCGCCCCGTGATGGCCGACTTCGACCGGACCAACGGGTGCGAGGTGGCCCGGTGGGACAGCATGACGCCCGCCCTTCCCGTGGTCTGACCTGTCCGGGAACAGCGCCCACTCCCGCGAGGGTCGACCGGGGCACCGCCTCACGCCGGCCGGCCAACGGACCGAGCGACCGGCAGCCGAGCGACCGGCCGGGCGGACCCACCGGCCGGCCGACCAGGCCACGACCAACCCCGTCGTCGCCACTTCACACGCCCCCGCCACCACGCGCCCCCCTTCCGCCCCGCCCCGCGCCCCACGTGCAGGGAGCGGGGTGGGGCGGAAGGGCGAGGAGACAGGGGACCGTTCGCTGCCGGTTGGGGATATCCCTCCGGTGAATGTGCAGCCCGAGCCGGTGCGGCGGCCGCCCTGCCCTCGCCTCGGTCCGCATCCACCGCCGCACGGGCATCCCGTGCCCGTAGACTCCTTCTGGTGACACACCCCGGTCGGGAAGGCACACTGACCGGGCACCACGTGGCCAGCAGGGAGGAACGTCGTCGTGAGCAGCCGGCCATCACGAGGCGCTGCTCGCCTTGCCGCGATACTCGACGCGCTGCCCGACGCTCTCCTGCTGGTCAACGCCAACGGCACCGTGGTGAATGCGAACAGCATCGCCCTCGAGGTTTTTGAGACCCCGGGCACCGCACTGATCGGGCGAGGTCTGCTGGATCTGCTGCCCGCTTTCGACTCCAAGCGCATTCCCGGTTCGATGCGCCGTCACGAGGACCGGGTGGAGGCCCGGCAGCCGCCGACCCGCATGATCGCCCGGCGTACCGACGGCACCGAGCTGCCCGTCGAGGTGACGAGCGCCAACCTGGAGGACGGCCGCACCCCTTACGAGTCGTCGTTCGAGGCGGCCTACGCAGACCACGGCAACAGCTACACCGGCAACGAGCTGCTGATGCTCGTTGTTCGGGACCTGACGGGTGCGATGGACACCGAGGCCGAGCTGGCCCGGCAGCAGCGCCAGACGGAGATGATCCTGCGGGCCGCGGCCGAAGGGGTCGTCGGCACCGACACCGACGGCCGGGTGGTCCTGGTGAATCCGGCAGCGGCGACGATCCTCGGGTACCGGGCGAGTGACCTCGGCGGCAAGAAGCTGCACCCGCTGGTGCACCACTCCCGGGCGGACGGCTCGCCGCTGCCGTACGAGGAGACGCCGCTCGCCGACACCCTGCGGTCGGGGCGCAAGCACCGGGTCCGCGGCCAGGTCCTGTGGGCCAGGGACGGCCATCCGATACCGGTCGACATGACCACGGCTCCGGTCCGTGACGGTGACCAGCTGGTCGGCGCGGTGCTCACCTTCACCGACCGGCGGTCGCAGGACGCGCTGGAGGCCCGGCAGGCGCAGTTGCTCGCCGTGGTGGAGGACGCGTTGCGGGGGCCGTTGGAGCAGCTGCGCCGCGAACTGGCGGGGCTGGCGGCCGACCCGGCCGGCCAGCTGTGGCCGGAGGCGAACCAGACCCTGCACCGCCTGGCCGCCGGGCACGCCCGGATGACCACCCTCGTCGACAACATCGTCAACTACCAGCGCCTGGACACCGGTCTGGAGAAGCTGGACCGCAGGCAGGTGGCGGTGGACGCGGTGATCGCGACCGGTGTGGAGGGCGCCGTCGAGCTGATCGGACCCGGCCGCGCGCAGTTCGCGGTGCACGCGCCGCCGATCGACGCCGAGGTCGACCCGGACCGGCTGGCGCTGGCGATCGCCCACCTGATCGCGGACGTGGCCGGAGTGGACGCCACCGGCAACGCTCCAGCGGGCGGCGGGGACTCGACCATTGTGGTGGCAGCCGCAAAGCGAGGCGGCCAGGGCGGACGCGACGGCGCGGTGGTGCGCATCGAGGTCCGCGGCCCGCACCGAGGCGGCAGCGGGGTGCACGCGCCGCTGGTACGGGGCATCGTCGAGATGCACGGCGGGGTGCTCCAGACCCACGAGGTGCCCGGTTCGGGCGGTGGCAGCGCGTTCGTGCTGGAGGTTCCGGTCGGCACGGTCGACGAGAACGTGGCACGCCGCCGCAGAGCCGCGGAGGCGGCCCCCGCGGAGGTCGTCCCGGCGGCGGCACCGGTGCCCGCGCAGCAGGCCGCGGTGTCCAGGCGCGCGCACTCCGGGCGTCCTGAACTGGGCCCGGTCGGCGGCCCGTCGGTGCAGCAACCGCGTCCGGCGGTACCCCAGTCGCATGCGCCGCAGGCCCCCGTCCCGCAGTCCCTCCCCCCTCAGCCACCGGTACCGCAGTCGCTGGCCCCGCATCCGGCGCCGCCACAGTCCTTCGTGCCGCAGCCCGCGTCCCCGCAGGAGTCGGTGCCCGCGCCGCGTGCCGAGATCGAGGCGGTGCCCACAACGCCGACCGGGCGACGGGCCCGGCGTGCGCTGACGCCGGTGGAGGAGCGGTCCGACGGTTCGGGCGAGCAGGCGGCCGCAGGCCAGATCCCGCAGCAGGCGCAGCCCGGTACCGGACGGCGCGGCAGGCGGGCCAAGGCCCCCCAGGTCGAGGAAC
>NZ_BAAHCA010000109.1:0-9274 GCF_054776295.1 Streptomyces sparsus | reverse complement strand
GGGAGTGGTCTCCCCGGCACCGGCACGTCCGGTCACGCGGTGGATCCCGCGCGGCGCGCCCGCCGCACGGTGCCGTGCTAGCCGGCGCCCTCGCCGAGGTACGCGGCACGCACCCGCGGGTCGGCGAGCAGTGCGGACGCCTCGTCGGTCATCGCGACGGCGCCCGTCTCCAGCACATAGCCCCGGTCGGCGAGTTGCAGTGCCTGGGAGGCGTTCTGCTCGACCAGGAGAACGGTGGTGCCCTGCTCGTTGATCTCCTTGAGGATCTCGAAGATCTGCGCCACGATCAGCGGGGCGAGGCCCATCGAGGGCTCGTCCAGCAGCAGCAGCTCCGGCTTGCCCATGAGGGCGCGGCCGATGGCCAGCATCTGCTGCTCGCCGCCGGACAGGGTGCCGCCGAGCTGGTTGCGGCGCTCGGCGAGCCGGGGGAACAGGGTGAAGACCCGGTCCATCTCGGCGGCGTCCGGCGTCTTGAACCGGTAGGCGCCCATCTGGAGGTTCTCACGGACCGTCATCCGGGCGAACACCCGGCGGCCCTCCGGGACGTGGCCCACACCGAACTTCACCAGGTCGTGCGACTTGATGCCGTCGATGCGTTCGCCGTGCAGCAGGATCTGGCCCTCACGCAGCGGGATCATGCCGGAGGCGGTCCGCAGGGTGGTCGACTTGCCCGCGCCGTTGGCGCCGAGCAGCGCGACCACCTCACCGGGGTGGACCGTGAGGTTGATGCCCTTGAGCGCCTCGATCGCGCCGTAGAACACCCTCAGGTCGCGCAGTTCGAGCAGGGGTTCGCCCGTCCGCGCGGCGCTGCCCGGTTCCTTCGTCAGCTCCGTGCCGCCGCTCATGACCGCTCCTCCCCCGACGTGTCGTCGGTGCCGTCCGTGCCGGACGGGCCGTCCGTGCCGGTGCCCTTGCCGTCCGCGCCCGCGGTGTCCGCCTCGGCGGCCCGTGCGGGCGTCCCTGCTGCCGGCTTCGCCTCGGGCACCGCCGTGGTGTCCTCCTCCGCCGCCGCGCCGAGGTAGGCCTCGACGACCGCGCGGTCCTGCTGGACGTGGGACGGCGACCCTTCGGCGATCTTCTTGCCGAAGTTGAGCACCATGACCCGGTCCGCCACCGACATCACCAGGCGCATGTCGTGCTCGATCAGCAGCACGCTCACGCCCAGTTCGCGGTTGATCCGACGGATCAGCTCCTCGAGTTCGAGCTTCTCGGTGGGGTTGGTCCCCGCCGCGGGCTCGTCCAGGAGCAGCACCTGGGGGTCGGTCGCCAGCGCCCGGGCGATCTCCAGCCGCCGCTGGTCGCCGTAACTCAGCGACCCCGCCAGTTCGTTGATCTTGTCGACCAGCCCGACGAAGCTCAGCACGTCGTGGGCCTTGCGGTCGCTGTCGCGTTCCGCGCGCCGGGCGTTCGGCAGCCCCAGCATGATCGAGATCGGGCCGGAGCGCAGCCGGGTCTCGGCGGCGATCTTGACGTTCTCCAGTGCCGTCAGGGCTCCGAAGAGCCTGATGTTCTGGAACGTGCGCGCCACGCCGAGCCGGCTGACCAGGTGCGGCTTGCGACCGCGCAGCTCGTGCTCGCCGCCGCCGGCGGGACGGTAGGTGATCCGTCCCTCCTGCGGCGTGTAGGCGCCGGTCAGGGAGTTGAACAGCGACGTCTTGCCGGCGCCGTTGGGGCCGATGACCGCCAGGACCTCGCCGCGCCGCATGCGCAGCTCGACGTTGTCCAGGCTGGTCACCCCGCCGAACCGCAGGGTCACGCCGGCCGTGTCCAGAACCAGGTCACCGCTGTCGGCCGAGGGCCGGCCCGCGGGCCGGCCGTCCTTGCTCACCTCGGTCGTCATGACGACTTGCCTCCTGCCGGACCGGTCATCGCGTCGGCCTCGCTCGTGCCCGACTCGGCCATCTTCAGCTCACGCGACCGGCGCTTGGACGGAAGGACACCCTGCGGACGGTAGATCATCATGATCACCAGCAGCGCGCCCAGGTACATGTAGCGGTCCTTGGGGTCGACCCAGTCACGCAGGTACTCCGGCAGCCAGACCAGGAAGGCCGCGCCGAAGAGCACGCCGGGGATCGAGCCCATGCCACCGAAGATCACGTAGGCCAGTACCAGGATGGAGAACAGCACGATGAAGTTCTCCGAGTTGATGTACCCGGTCTTGCTGGCGTAGGCGACACCGGCGATGCCGGACGTCGAGGCGCCGATGGCGAAGGCCATCAGCTTGTACCTGACCGTGTCGACGCCGGTCGACGCGGCCGCAACCTCGTCCTCACGGATCGCCGTCCAGGCGCGTCCCACCTTCGAGTGCTCCAGGCGCAGGAAGAAGAACACCACCACGGACAGGATGACCAGCAGCAGCCAGTAGTACGGCATCGGGTCGAGCTTCCACTCGTAGGCCCAGAAGCCGAGGTCGAGGTGGAAGCGCTCCACCTTGACGCCGCTGGTGCCGCCGGTGAAGCCGGTGAGGTTCTTCGCCAGCAGGTAGACGATCTCGTGGAAGCCCAGGGTGACGATGGCCAGGTAGTCACCGCGCAACCGCAGGGTCGGCGCTCCCAGCAGCACACCCGCCGCCAGGCAGGTGATCACCGCGACCGGGATGACCAGGAAGTTGTTGAGCTGCACCGGCGGGGCCACCGGCAGCGCGCCGGTCCAGAAGGCCGCGCTGTAGGCGCCGATCGCGAAGAACGCGATGAAGCCGAGGTCCAGCATGCCGGCCCAGCCGATGACCACGTTGAGGCCGATCGCCAGCAGCAGGTAGATCGCGATCTGGTCGACGAGGACCGTCTGCCAGTAGCGCTCGAAGGCCAGCGGCAGGAAGGCCGCCAGGGCGAGCAGGACGAGCAGACCCAGCCAACGCACCCGCTGGTCGGACTGCCACAGCCCGCGCACGACCTGGACGGGCCCGCCCGCGACCTCCCGTGAGCGACGCCACGCCTGGGCGGTCTGCGGGGTGAGGAACTCCCGTCCCGCCCAGACCGCGACGCCGATCGCCAGCCAGACCCACAGCGCGGGTCCGGTGAGGTTCTCGCTGAGCGCGTAGAACAGGTCCCGGTGGGTGCCCTGTTCGCCGGTGACCAGGGTCATCAGCACGGCGAGCGCCACCATGGACGCGAGCCGGCGCCAGCGGGGCTCGTGGTACCAGTGCACGGTACGCAGCTGTGCGGCCTTGCGGCTGCTCAGCGTGGAGTCGGTGCTCATGCTGTCCTCCCCACACGCTCGCCGAGCAGGCCGGTCGGACGGAACATCAGCACGAGCACCAGCACGGCGAAGCCGGCCACGTAACGCCAGTCGTCGCCCCAGACGAAGACGGTGAGCGTCTCCACGATGCCCAGCACCATGCCGCCGAGCATCGCTCCGCGCACGTTGCCGATGCCACCGAGCACGGCGGCGGCGAACGCGGTGATGCCGGGCAGGAAGCCCATGGTGTAGTTGATCTTGTTGTTGACGCCGAAGAGGAATCCGGCCGCGCCGCCGAGCAGACCGCCGATGACGAAGGTGCGCGAGACGACCTTGTCGATGTTGACGCCCATCAGGGAGGCGACCTCGGGGTCCTGCGCCACCGCACGGATGCCGGAACCGAGCTTGGTGCGGTTCACCACGTAGTCCAGGCCGATCATCATCGCCACCGCCGAGCAGACGATGAGCAGCTGGGTGACGTTGAGGGAGGCCCCGAGGACGGTGAAGACCGTGTCGTTGTCGTACATCTTCGGCATGGAGATGGAGTTCCGGCCGAACAGCTTGCCCGCGAGGTTGTACAGGAAGAAGGAGGCGCCGATCGCGGTGATCAGGAAGACCAGCCGCGGCGCGTTGTGTTTGCGGAGCGGGCGGTAGGCGACCTTCTCCAGGCCGTAGGCCACGGCTCCGCCGAAGGCCGCGCCGGCCAGCATGCCGACCACGACGTAGGTGGCGGACTGCAGGCCGCTCGGCTCGGCTGCGGGTATCCAGGCGGTGAGGACGATGAGGCCCCCGAAGCCGCCGAACATGAAGACCTCGCTGTGCGCGAAGTTGAGGAGCTGCAGCACACCGTAGACGAGGGTGTACCCGATGGCGATGACGGCGTAGAGACAGCCGAGCACCACCCCTAGGACCAGGTAGTCCCAGAACTCGTAGAGGGACATCGAACTGACTTCCTTGTGGGAGCATGCCACCGCGCCGTGCGTTCGGCACCGGAGGGCGATGGGGAGAGGAACCCGGCGGGCGCGGAGCCCGTCATCCGCCGGTGATGCACCGGCCGGTGCGGCGGGAGCCGCACCGGCCGGCGGGGACGTCCGGCTTCAGCCGGTCACTCACCCGTCAGTTCGTCGATGTTGCCCACGTAGCCGATCTTGCTGTCCTTGACCTCGTACAGGTAGATCGTCTGGCTGGTGAACTCACCCTTGTCGTCGAAGGAGAACTCCTTGGTCAGACCCTGGTACTTCACCTTCTTGAGGGACTCCAGCAGCGCCTCGTTGCTGACGTCGCCCTCCAGGCCGGCGATCTCCGAGATGATCATCTTCGCCACGTCGTAGGACTCGGCGGAGTAGGTACCAGGTGCCTGGTTGTACTCCTTCTCGTAGTCCTCGGCGAAAGCCTTGGTGGCCTCCTCCTGCGTCGGGTCGGTGCAGGGGCAGGTGAGCTTCCAACCGTTGGCCGAGTCGCCCGCGAGCTTCACGAACTGCATGTCGTTCGAGCCGTCACCGGAGACCTTGACGCCGTCGAAGCCCTCCTCGTCCAGCTTCTTGGCGAAGGGGCCCGCGTCCTCGTAGTAACCCGCGTAGATCATGCCGTCGGCCTTGGTGTTCGCGACCTTCTTGGCGGCGGCACTGTAGTCCGGGGTCTTCTGCGGGGCGCTCTGGCGGATCGCCTCGATGCCGGCGTCCTTCAGGGCCTTCTCGGCCACGTCCGCGAGGCCCACGCCGTAGTCGGTCTTGTCGTCGACGACGACGACCTTCTTGGCGTCGGTGTTGTCCTTCAGGTACTTGGCCATTCCGGCGCCCTGGGCCGAGTCGTTCGGCACCGCGCGGAAGAAGGTCTCGTAGCCCTTGGTGGTGAGGTCCGGACGAGTGGCGGAGGAGGAAACAGCCGGGATTCCGGCATCCGCGTAATATTCCGCAGCGGTGTCGGCAGGGCCGGAGAACGCGGGGCCGATGACGGCGATCACTTCGGCGTCGATCGCCTTCTGCGCGGCGGCCGTCGCCTTGTCGGGCTGGCCCTGGTCATCAGCCGGAACATATTCGATCGTGAAATCGTAGTCACCGGAGGCGTTCGCCTCGTCGATGGCCAGCTTGATGCCGTTCTCCATATTCTCGCCCAGCTGGACGTTCTCACCGGAGAGCGGGCCCTGGAAGGCGATCTTGTACGTGTCGCCGTCGCCGTCGCCGCTGTCACTGCCGCAGCCGGTGAGCACCAAGGCCCCTACGGCAAACGGAACGGCCAGCCTCACGATGGTCTTGTTGAGCACTGTGGAACCCCCTGGATCCGGCCCAGAATGTGGCGAGCGCCGGAGTGTCGACGTCGCAAGCCGCACGTACGTACGGCTGGACCGGAATCTATTGCTCAAACCACAGCCCACCTAGGGATACGGTCCAGATGTGATCGCCCTGTGACCTCTGCCATGCGCCGGAAACAGGACGGTCCTTACCGCTGAGCGAACAAATTGGGAAGATCCATTGATCCGGAGACCAATCCGGGCAAGGCCGAATGCGGATAGCTGCATAAGGCACACGCTTTCGCCGAAGTGTCGCCGCCCGGCGCGGTCCACGATCGCGGCGCCCCCGACTCAGCCGGCCCCTTCAGCACTTGGGACCGTTCGGCCCGCCGTGCCCGGCTCCGCCGGCACGCACGACGGCCGGCCACCCGGCGTCCCCGGGAGCCGGCCGTCGCCGCCGTCCTACTTCTGCTTCTTCTCCTCGGCGTCCTCGATGACCGCCTCGGCGACCTGCTGCATCGACAGCCGCCGGTCCATCGACGTCTTCTGGATCCAGCGGAACGCGGCCGGCTCGGTCAGCCCGTACTGCGTCTGCAGCACCGACTTGGCCCGGTCCACCAGCTTGCGGGTCTCCAGCCGCTGCGTGAGGTCGGAGACCTCCTTCTCCAGCTGCTTGAGCTCGGTGAAGCGGGACACCGCCATCTCGATGGCCGGCACCACGTCGCTCTTGCTGAACGGCTTCACCAGGTAGGCCATGGCGCCGGCGTCGCGGGCCCGCTCCACCAGCTCGCGCTGCGAGAAGGCGGTGAGCATCAGCACCGGCGCGATGTTGTCCGCGGCGATCTGCTCGGCGGCCGAGATGCCGTCCAGGACGGGCATCTTGACGTCCAGGATCACCAGGTCCGGGCGGTGCTCGCGGGCGAGTTCCACGGCGGCCCGACCGTCGCCGGCCTCCCCGACGACGGAGTAGCCCTCTTCCTCGAGCATCTCCTTGAGGTCGAGCCGGATCAGCGCCTCGTCCTCCGCGATCACCACACGCGTCGTCACCGGCGGCACGTGGTCATGGGCACCCTCGACACCCTCGAGGTGGACGGCACCCTCTGCGGTACCGACCGCGGGCTCGGGCTCGGGGACGTCAGCGGTGCTCACTGGGCTCCTCGTTTTCGGGCAGGTGGGGCAGCACGAGCCTACCCAGTACCGAGCGGTGGACGTTACCCGGTACACTTCCCGGGGGCTGTCGCCGGGTTGGCGGAATGGCATACGCAGATGCCTCAAAAGCATCGGCCCGAAAGGGCATGCGGGTTCGAATCCCGCACCCGGCACTCCACTTCTTCGACTCGCCCCGCGGGCTGCCCCTCCCCCTCACGGCTGGCGCGTCACCCGCCCCGAACGCGTCCGCCGGGTGTGCACTCCCCGGCTCAGCCACTTCCGCGTACCACCCGGCGCAACGCGCGCCCGATCGCCCGGGCCATCGCATCGGCCCCGGGCACCGCAACGGGCCCGGGGCGCCGCAACGGCGGCTCAGGGCAGGGGCGTGTGGTGCGGCTTCGGGGCGTCGTCCTCACCGATGTGGTGCACCCGCACCAGGTTGGACGTGCCGGGCACGCCGGGCGGCGAGCCCGCGATGATGACGACGAGGTCACCCCGGTCGCAGCGGCCCACCTTCAGCAGCAGCTCGTCCACCTGGTCGACCATCTCGTCGGTGGTCTGCACCGTCGGCCCGAGAAAGGCCTCCACGCCCCAGGTGAGGTTGAGCTGCGCCCAGGTCGCGGGGTCGGGTGTGAACGCGAGCACCGGGATCGGTGACCGGTAGCGGGAGAGCCGCCGTGCGGTGTCACCGCTCTGGGTGAAGGCCACCAGGAAGCGCGCGCCGAGGAAGTCGCCCATCTCCGCGGCGGCCCGGGCCACCGCACCGCCCTGGGTCCGGGGCTTGCTGCTGGGGGTGAGCGGCGGCAGCCCGCCTGCCAGCATGTCCTCCTCCGCGGCGGCGACGATCCGGCTCATGGTGCGGACCGTCTCGACCGGGTACTTGCCGACGCTGGTCTCGCCGGACAGCATCACCGCGTCCGTACCGTCCATGACGGCGTTGGCCACGTCGGACGCCTCGGCCCGGGTGGGACGGGAGTTGTCGATCATGGAGTCGAGCATCTGGGTGGCGACGATCACCGGCTTTGCGTTCCGCTTCGCCAGCTTCACCGCACGCTTCTGCACGATGGGCACCGTCTCCAGTGGCATCTCCACGCCGAGATCACCGCGCGCCACCATCAGCCCGTCGAAGGCGTCGACGATGCCCAGCAGGTTGTCGACCGCCTGCGGCTTCTCGATCTTGGCGATCACCGGGCGGAACACGTCCTCCTCGCGCATCACCCGGTGCACCTCGAGGATGTCGTCGCCGCTGCGGACGAAGGACAGCGCGATGACGTCCACACCCATCCGCAGGGCCCAGCGGAGGTCCTCGGTGTCCTTCTTCGACATGGCCGGGACGGACACGGCCACGCCGGGCAGGTTCAGTCCCTTGTGGTCGGAGACCATGCCGCCCTCCACCACCCGGGTGCGGACCCGCGGGCCGTCGACGGACGTCACCTCCAGCGTGACCCGGCCGTCGTCCACCAGGATGGGCTCACCGGCCCGGACGTCACCGGCCAGGCCGGAGTGGGTGGTGCCGCAGCCGTCCTGGTCACCTTCGACCTCCTCGACGGTGATGGTGAACTCGTCGCCGGATTCAAGGAGTACCGGGCCTTCGCGGAAGCGGCCGAGGCGGATCTTCGGGCCTTGAAGGTCGGCGAGCACACCGACACTGCGGCCGGTCTCCTCGCAGGCCCGCCTGACCCGGTGGTAACGCTCCTCGTGCTCGGCGTGGCTGCCGTGGCTGAGGTTGAGGCGGGCTACGTCCATTCCGGCTTCGACAAGCGTCTTGATCTGCTCGTACGAATCGGTGGCCGGTCCCAGTGTGCAGACGATTTTTGCTCGGCGCATATCCCGAGCCTATGACTTACCGACGGGTAGAGAACCATCGGCAAGTGGCTCACGAAGGTCCGAACGGTGAAGGCGTTTTGACAACTCTTGAATATGCGCGGAGTGCCGCTCGCATGAGCGGAAAGCACTCATCGGGGACGCGGAGCAGCCCCACCGCCGGGCCGGTGTCCCGGCGGCACCTCACAGCCGCGGTGCGGTCATCGTGAAACGGGCGTTGACCTGCGCCTGCACCGTCTGGCGACGGGGTTCGAGGTCCAACGCGGGGGCCGCGGCCTCCGGCGCCGCACCGCCGAAGCCCCGCGGTGCCGCGCCCACCATGCCGGGCATCGGCGGGTGGAAGGCCCCCTCCGCGCCGAGATCGGCCAGGTCGATCAGGGAGACGAGTTCCGCGCCGAGCACCTGCGCGTATTCACGAGCGCGGGTGACGGCTTCCCGCACGGCTTGCTGACGGGCACGCCGGTGCACGGGGGAATCGGGCCGCAACGACCACCACGGACCGTCGACCCGGGTCAGTTCGAGCTCGGCGAGACGTGTACTGACCTCCCCCAGGGCGGTGAAGTCGTTGAGCACCGCGCTGATGTGCACCCGGCCCGCGTACGCACGGACCCGCTCGCCCCTGCCGTGCTTGCCGAGTTCGGGCGTGAGGGTGAAGGAACCGGTCTCGGTGGACTCCACCGCCTCCCCGTAGCCCCGCAGGAGTTCCAGCACCTCGCCGTTGCGCCGGGTGAGGTCCGACAGCGCCTGACGCCGGTCCGCGCCGCGGGCGTTGACGGTGACGCCGATCCGGGCGATCTCCGGATCGGCCTCCAGCAGCGCCTCCCCGCGGACCGCGACGCGCGGCGCGTCGTGGGCGGGTGGCGCGTCCTGGGCGGAGGGCGCGGACGGGGCGGG
>NZ_BAAHCA010000108.1:0-9277 GCF_054776295.1 Streptomyces sparsus | reverse complement strand
GGACCCCGGGCCGGTCCGGGCCGGGGACGTCACACGCCGGCCGCCGGACCGCGCCCTGGCGGCGGGGCGGGGCGGGGCTCACGTCACAGGTCGAGGTCGACCACGACCGGCGCGTGGTCCGAGGCGCCCTTGCCCTTGCGGGCCTCCCGGTCGACGTAGGCGTCCTTCACCGAGGAGCGGAAGGCGTCGTTGCCGAAGGCCAGGTCGATGCGCATGCCCTTGTTCTTCGGGAAGCCGAGCATCCGGTAGTCCCAGAAGGTGAACGGCACGTCGTACTTCAGCGCGCGCGGGTGCACCTCCTGCAACCCGATCTCACCCAGCGCCGTCAGCGCCAGCCGTTCGGCCTCGGTCACATGGGTGGCACCCTCGAACTGGCTGGGGTCCCAGACGTCCTCGTCGGTGGGCGCGACGTTGAAGTCACCGAGCACCGCGAACGGCCGCTCACCCGTCGAGTCCTCGCCGACCGCCACCCGCAGCGCGGACAGCCACTGGAGCTTGTACGCGTAGTGCGGGTGCGACACCTCGCGCCCGTTGGGCACGTACACCGACCAGACCCGCACGCCGCCGCAGGTGGCGCTCACCGCGCGGGGCTCCTCGACCTCCTCGAACGCCGGTCCCCCGGCGAGACCGATGACGGGCTCCTCGATGCCGACCCGGGACAGCACCGCCACACCGTTCCACCGGCCGCCGGCGTTGACCGCCGCCTCGTAGCCGCGCTCCTGCAACTGTTCGGCCGGGAACTGCTCGTCGGTGCACTTCAGCTCCTGGAGGCACAGCACGTCGGTGCCGCTGCTCTCCAGCCAGTCCAGCAGCCGGTCCAGCCGCGGGTTGATGCCGTTGATGTTCCAGGTGGCGATACGCAGGCCCATGCGCCAAACCTACCGGCTATCGCACCCCGGCGGACTCGCCGGGCAGCAATCTGCGGTGCTCCGTGACGCCGATGCCCGGTCCCTGGTCGGACAGCATGCGGCCGTACACCGGCGGGGCCAGGTCCGACAGCAGGCCGTCGTGCACGTCGAACGCCTGCCGCGGCTGGAGTTCCCGCAGGTAGTCGACGATCTCGGAGAACTTGCTCCACGGCGCCTGGAGCGGCAGCAGCAGGGTGTCCACCGGCTGCCCCGGCACGGTGAGCGCGTCGCCCGGGTGGAAGACCGAGCCGTCCACCAGGTAGCCGACGTTCGTGATCCGCGGGATGTCGGGATGGATCACCGCGTGCAGTTCACCGTGGACGGCCACCTCGAACCCCGCCGCCCGGAAGACGTCGCCGTGCCCGACCGTGTGGACCCGGCCGGGGAAGGCGGCGGAGAGCCGGTCGGCGACGCTGCGCAACGTCCAGACCTGCGCGGCCGGGTTGGCGTCGAGCGCGGCCCGCACCCTGCCCTCGTCGAAGTGGTCGGGGTGCTCGTGGGTGATCAGTACCGCGTCCGCCCCGATGCCCGCGTCCTCCTCGCTGAAGGCGCCCGGATCGATGACCAGGGTGCGTCCTTCCTTCTCCAACCGCACACAGGCATGGCTCTTTTTTGTCAACCACATGCGTCCATTGTGCTACGCGAGCCCGCCGGGGCGCCTGGGAAGCCGCGGCGCCACCGGACAGCGGCTCCCCGGGTGCGTCCGCCGGCGTCGGGACGGCAGCACTGCTGGATTTCCGCCGGTGACGGGGCGTCCGCTGCTCAGGGGCGTGGGGTCGTCTCCTCGCGCACCACACGCTGGGCCACGGCGAAGGCCGAGTTCGCAGCCGGCACCCCGCAGTACACGGCGGTCTGCATCAGCACCTCCCGTATCTCCGCGGGCGTGAGCCCGTTGCGCAGCGCGGCCCGGGTGTGGAAGGCCAGCTCGTCGAGGTTGCCGCGGGCGACGAGCGCGGTGAGCGTCACCACCGAGCGGGTGCGCCGGTCCAGACCGGGGCGGGACCACACCTCCCCCCACGCGTAGCGGGTCAGGAAGTCCTGGAAGTCGCCGGTGAAGTCGTCCGCGTTCGCCGCCGCACGGTCGACGTGGGCGTCGCCCAGCACCTCACGGCGGATCCGCATGCCGGTGTCGTACGGGTCGGGGCGCCCGGTGGGGGCGTCGGCCGCGGTGAGCTCCGCTATGGCGGCGCTGTGCGGCGGCGGTGGATCCAACAGGGGCGTGGGCGCCGCGGTGTGCGCGCCGGTGGCGGACCCGTCCTGCCACACCGTGGAGAAGTGCTTCAGCAGCAGTTCGGTGACCTCACCCGGCCGCTCGACGGGCGTCAGGTGGGCGGCGCCGGGCACCATCGCGAGCCGGGCGTCCGGTATGCCGGCGACCAGTGCCCGGGCGTCGGCGGGCGGCACGACGTGGTCCTCCGCGCCGGCCACGACCAGCGTCGGCACGTTGAGACGCGGCAGGGCGTCACGGATGTCGAAGGCGGCGAGCGCCTCGCAGGCGGCGATGTAGCAGCCGGGGTCGGTGGTGCGGACCATCTGCACGGCCCAGTCGACGATCGCCGTCTGCACCGTGGTGAAGGAAGGCGTGAACCAGCGCTCGGGAGTGCTGCGGGCGACCGGGTCCAGGCCGTTGGTGCGCACCACGACACCGGTCTGCCGCCACTCGTCGGCCGTGCCGTGCCGCGGTGACGCCGAGACCAGGGCGAGGGAGGTCAGCCGCTGCGGGTGGGTGAGGGCCAGTCGGGCGCCGACGGCGCCGCCGAGCGAGCAGCCGGCATAGCCGAACCGCTCGGCTCCCGCCACGCCCGCCAGCGTCGCCAGCAGCCGGGCGGCGAGCTCCGGGACGGAGGACGCCGGGTGGGCGGGAGCGCCGCCGTGGCCGGGCAGATCGAAGCGCAGCACTCGCCAGTTGCGGGTCAGTTCGGGAATCTGCCGGTCCCACATGTGCCAGGTGGTACCGAGCGCGGGTCCGAGTACCAGCAGGGGGGCGCCCGCAGGTCCGTCGACGCGGTACTGAAGGGGGTTCGGTGGTGTCTCGCTCACCCGTCGGACCCTCTCATGTATCACGGGATCCCACACTGCCGGTCCCCGTCCGACGGCTCCCGTCATCCGTCCGGACAGCTCCGGCACGCCCGGGGCGGCGGCGTCAGGGGCGGCGGGCGGCCCAGACGGTGCGCTCGGTGCGTACGGTGAGATCGTCGCGGCGCAGGATGCCGTTCGGGCTGTCGGTGTCCAGGAGTTGGTCGAGCGCGGCGAGGTCCTCGGGGCTGAGGGCGGGCGCGGCTGCGCTGCGGAAGCGCTGCAAGCTGCCGTGGGCGTAGCGGTTGACCACGTCGCTGCGCTCACCTTCGATGTTGACGGTGATGGTGCGCTCGTCCGCGACGGTGAAGCCGGCGGCTGTCAGCATCGGGCCCCAGTCGGCGCCGCGGTGCGGGACGTGTTCGGCGTGGAAGCTGTCGGTCGCGGCATGGACGCGTTCTTCGAGGCCGGGCCGGTTCGCTGGCACGTCGGCGGGCAGGAAGCGAGGGAAGCCCGCGAGTTCGACGACGGCGAACAGGCCGCCGGGAGCGAGCAGTTCGTGCACGCTCGTGAGGGCGCGGTCGGGGTCGGCCATGTGGTGCATCGAGGCCGATGCCCACGCCAGGTCCGGGTTGCCGAGATCGGGCCAGCGGTGGGTGTCGAGGTCGGCGTGCACGGTCCGTACGCGGCTCTCGACTCCGCGGACGCACGCCTTCTCGCGCAGGAGTCGCAGGTGCCCGGCCGAGGCGTCGACGGCGGTGACGTGGGCGTCGGGGAAGCGTTCGAGAAGCGCGAAGGTGCCGGCGCCGGTTCCGCAGCCCAGGTCCACGATGTGGCGCGGCTCGCCCTGAAGTGGTAGCCAGGCGGTGATGGACGCCGTGTGCTCGGCAAGTACTTCGGCATCCAGGTCGAGGATCTCCGCCTGGCCGGCGTCACCATGCTCATGGTGACCGCCGTGGTCGTGGTCGGGGTGGTGGACACCTTGGCCCTGGTGAGGGGTGTGCTGGTGCATGCGTGTCATGGCAACACCGTAGGCACGGCATGCGTCTATCGCACGACTCCTTGCTGAATGCGCAAGAAGGTGGCTCGGCGTGCTGCCTGCCACGCAAGGTCACCCCGGAAGCGCCTGCTTCACGGCTGCCGCCCTCCTTGCACCGGGGGCCCCGCGCGCGCCCTCAGCCGACTTCGGCTTCCCCGGCGCCCTGCTGGTGGCTGCGGCGGGCGTCCCGGTCGAAGATGCCCATGATCTCGCACGGTCCGCCCTCGGCGCCGATGGCGTGGGGCATCATCGTGGGGAACTCCGCGGCCTGGTTCGTCTCGACGCGGAAGCGGCGGTGGCCGAGCATCAGGACGGCGGTGCCGGACAGCACGACGAGCCATTCGCGGCCGGGGTGGGCGCGCATACGGGCCGGATTGTCGGGCGGCGGGTCGGTCATGCGTTGCCGCATCACACTCATGCCGGGGTCGCCCTTCACGGGCCAGCGCATCAGACCGTGGGCTCCGTCGATCATCGGACTGACGACGACGTCGTCGGCGGCGTTCTCCACGAGCTGGTCCAGAGTGGTGTCGAGAGCGCGGGCGAGGGTGACCAGCTGGTCCAGGGCCAGGCGTCGCTGACCGTTCTCGATGCGACTCAGTGAGGACTGGCTGAGGTTGGCCCGGGTGGCCAGTTCCTCCAGGGACCAGCCCTGCGCGACGCGCAGGGCGCGGATTCGCTTGCGTACGAGGCTGTCCAACTGCCCATCTTCTTGCGTCATAGGCAACATCGTATGCCCTTGATGCAACACGGGGCTAGCGTCGTGGAGAGGTGACCCGGTACGAGGGCCCACGCACGACGAAAGGGCGCGACATGTCTGCGCAGACTTCTCACCACGAGAGCGACGCACTGACGGGCGGGACCGTGGATGTGGTGGTGATCGGCGGTGGCGCCGCGGGCCTGAACGGTGCGCTGATGCTGGCACGCTCGCGCCGCTCGGTCGTGGTGGTCGACAGCGGTGCTCCGCGCAACGCACCCGCCGAGGCCGTGCACGGTTTCCTCGTCCTGGACGGCACCCCGCCCTCCGAGATCCTCCGGCGCGGGCGGGCGCAGGTCCGCGCGTACGGCGGCCGGGTCGTACGCGGTGAGGTCGTCTCCGCCGGGCCCGCCGACCCGACACGCGGCGGTGACGTGCGGTTCGCCGTCTCCCTCGCTGACGGCCGCACGGTGACGGCGCGCCGGGTGCTGGCCGCCACCGGCCTGCGCGACGAGCTGCCCGGCGTACCCGGCCTGGCCCGGCATTGGGGCCACAGCGTGGTGCACTGCCCCTACTGCCACGGCTGGGAGGTGCGCGACGAGCCGATCGGCGTCCTCGCCACCGGGCCCACCTCGGTCCACCACGCCTGGCTGTTCCGCCAGTTGACGGATGACCTGGTCTTCTTCACCCGCGGCACCGAGCTGGACGGGGAGACGCGCGCCCGCTTCGCCGCCCGCGCCGTCCGCGTCGTCGAGACCCCGGTCAGGAAGGTCGTCGACGACGCGGGCGGCACCCTGGTGGGCGTGCGCCTGGACGACGGCACCGTCGTGGAGCGGAGCGTCCTGGCGGTGGCCACGCGGATGCAGGCCCGCACCGAGGGGCTGGAGGGGCTGCGCCTGCCCATCGAGGAGCTGCCCGCCAACACGGGGCGCCGCTTCGTCTCCGACACGGCCGGCTCCACCGGGATCCCGGGCGTGTGGGTGGCGGGCAACGCCACCGACCCCACCGCCCAGGTCGGCGCCGCCGCCGCGGCCGGGGCCCTGGCCGGCTCCCACATCAACGCCCTGCTGGCCGTCGCAGACACCGACGCCGCGCTCGCCGCCGCCGCACAAGGAACCACTCCCTGACACACGAACCCCTCCGCTGAAGAACGCGCAACCGCGATCCAGCGGTCCGCGCGGCGAGCAGACCCCATCTCACCCACGTGGCGACCGGCCTGTCCCGGCGCTGCTCCGACATGCCCTTCTCGGAAGGAAGACATTGAGTACCGACCTCCCTCCCCAGGCGGCGACCGCGCAGGTCAACGGCGAAACCGCGCCGGATCCGCGTCAGCTGCGCGCGATCCTGGCCTCCGTCTCGATCGCGCTGATGGCCGTCATCGCCTCCGTGTCCGGACTGAACGTCGCCCAGACCCACATGGCCGTCGAGTTCGGTGCCTCGCAGACCACCGTCCTGTGGATCATCAACATCTACACCCTCGCGCTGGCCGCACTGCTGCTGCCGCTCGGCGCCACCGGTGACCGGCTGGGGCGCAAGCCCATGCTGGTCACCGGCCTGATCGTCTTCACTGTCGCCAGCGTTGTCGCAGGCATCGCTCCGTCGGCCGGAGTGATGATCGCCGCTCGTGTGGCCGCCGGTGTCAGCGCCGCGATGATCATGCCGATCACTCTCGCCGTCATCACCTCCACCTTCCCCGAGGAGGAGCGCGGCAAGGCGATCGGCGTGTGGACCGGTGTCGCCGGAGGCGGCGGCATCCTGGGCATGTTCCTCTCCGCTCTCCTGGTCGACGTCGCCGACTGGCGCTGGCTGTTCGTGCTGCCCGTGGTCCTGGCCGTCGTCGCGCTGGCGATGACGCTGAGGTCGGTGCCCAACTCCCGCGAGGACTCCGCCCATTCCTTCGACACCATCGGTGCGCTGATCTCCACCGTCGCCGTGGTCGGCCTCATCTTCGTTCTTCAGGAGGGCCCCGAACGCGGCTGGGCGGCCCCCGTCACCCTGATCAGCCTGGCCGTCGGCGTCATCGCCGCCGTCTCCTTCGTCGTCTGGGAATCGCACCGCCGGGACGCCTCGCTGCTGGACGTGCGCCTGTTCCGGGAGCGCGGTCTGGCCGGCGGCTCGGTCACGCTGCTGGTCGTCTTCGGTGTCCAGGCCGGCATCGCCGTCGTGCTGTTCCCGTTCTTCCAGGCCGTACTGGGCTGGTCCGGGCTGCTGTCGACCCTGGCGATGATGCCGATGGCCGTCATGATGATGGCGGCTTCCGGCCTTGCCCCCAAGGTGGCCGCCAGGGTCGGAGCCCGCTCCACCATGACGGTGGGCATCGCCCTGGCCGCCCTCGGCCTGGCGCTGATGGCCGCGTTCGTGTCCGTTGACGGCGGCTACCCGTCCGTCCTGGCCGGCATGCTCGCCATGGGCATCGGCATGGGTCTGTCGATGACACCCTCCACCGCTGCCATCACCAGTTCCCTGCCCCGCGCCAAGCAGGGCGTCGCCTCCGCGCTCAACGACGTCACCCGGGAGTTCGGGACCGCCCTGGGCGTCGCCATGCTCGGCGCGCTCCTGGCGAGCGGCTACCGCAGTGCCATCGACGGCAAGCTCGGCGGTCTTCCCGCCGGAGCGGCGGACACCGCACGCGAAGGCATCGCCAACGCCATCGAGGTCGCACCCGAGACCGGCAGCCACGCCGACGGCCTGATCCACGCCGCACAGCAGTCCTTCGTCGACGGCTGGCAGCAGTCCATGTGGATCGGCGCCGCCGTCATGACCGCCCTGCTCCTCTACGTCGCCCTGCGCGGCCCGCAGAACACCGCTCTCCTCCCGACCGACAACGAGGCGGCGACCCCGGAGGTCGGGCCGGCGGGCCACGACACCGCCGCTGACCTCGCCGAGCCCTCCCCTGCGAACGGTGCGTGAGCCGTCACGTGGAAGCCGGCCGCCGGGTGCCGGCCCGGCGCCCGGCCGTCCGGGGCGGGGAGGGGCGGAGGCTCAGGCGACGAAGACGCAGAAGGGGTGGCCGGCGGGGTCGGCGTAGACGCGGAAGGGCTCGTCAGGTCCTTGTCTGTTGTCGGACAGCAGGCGGCCGCCGAGTCTCAGGACGCGCTCGTGCTGCGCGTCGAGGTCCTCGATCGACGACACGCTCAGGTCCAGGTGCAGTTGCTGGGGCACCGGGCCGTCGGGCCAGGTCGGCGGCGTCAACCCGTCGACGTGCTGGAAGGCCAGTCGGGGCGTGCCGTCGGCGGTGCGCAGCACCAGCCAGTCCTGTCCCCGTTCGCCGGCGTGCCCCGCCTCGGGCGGCTCGTCCCCGGGTCCGTAGACGAGACCGAGCAGCGACCGGTAGAACTCCGCGAGCCCCCGGATGTCGGTGCTGTCGAGCACCACCTGGTGCAGTTTCAGCGTCCCTTGCTCGGACATGGTGATCACCTCCACCGGTCAGAGTGCCCCGCGAGCCGGTCGGGACGCGGAAGTTACCCGTATCCGGACCGCCGAACGGGTAACGGGCGACGGCTACAGTCGATCGTCCCCGTCCGTCCCCTGGAGAGACGAGCGCATGGAAATCTGGATCAACCCGGCATGCTCCAAGTGCCGGTCCGCACTGTCACTGCTGGACGCCGAGGGCGCCGACTACACCGTTCGGCACTACTTGCAGGATCCGCCGACGGTGGCGGAGCTCGAGGAGGTCCTGCGGCGACTCGGCCTGGAGCCGTGGGACATCACCCGCACCGGCGAGCCGGAAGCGACCGACCTCGGCATCACGTCGTGGCCCCGCGAGACGGCCGATCGTGCCCGCTGGCTGGAGGCGCTCGCCGCCCATCCGATTCTCATCCAACGGCCGATCGTCACCGCCGAGGACGGACGGGCGGTGGTGGCCCGGCCCCCTGAGTCGCTGCCCGCGTTCCTGTCGGAATGAGCCGTGTGTCGACCGGAACGAGCCGTGTGTCGACCAGGGGCGCAGGCGAACGGGATCAGAACTCGGCGGTGGAGACGACGTAGACCTGGGGTCGTTCGGGGCGGGTGAGGTCGACGGTGACGGCCAGGTCGGGCCGGTAGCCGGGCTGCTCGACGGTGGTGCCGGCGTAGACGTGACCGGAGACGTCGAGGTTCCAGCCGACGAGGTCGGCCTGCTTGTCGGTGACCGTGCTCGTCCCCTTCCGCAGCGCGTCGCGGCTGGTGCCGATCTCGTCGAGAAACCTGTCCAGCTTCTTCGGTGACGTGCGGAACTGCACGTGGAGGGAGCTCTTCTCCCAGGAGTTGGTCTCGAAGTACCCGACGTAGGTGGACCTGGAGGGGATCGGCACGTCGTAGATGCGGCGCGTCGCCTTGCTGGGCCACTCCCACACCAGGCCGGTCGCGGAGGCGACCGCCTGCTTGTCCTTGCCGCTGTCCCGGCTCTGGTGCGCGGACAGCACCAGGTAGGCCGCCGGCACGGCGATGAGCAGCACAACGATGACCGCTGTCAGCCAGCGGGCCTGCGGGCGGTGCGGAGGGCTCGTCAACTGCCCACCGCCCGGCCGCGGGACGCCAGCCGCAGGTTGGCCGCGGCGCGCTCGTAGCGCTCGTACCGTTCGAGTCGGCGGCGGTTGGCGCGGCGGAAGCGGCGGGCCACGAGCCGGGCGAGGTCGGCGG
>NZ_BAAHCA010000107.1:0-9284 GCF_054776295.1 Streptomyces sparsus | reverse complement strand
CAGCACGCCAAGGGCAAGCTGACCGCGCGGGAGCGGATCGACCTGCTGCTCGACGAGGGCTCCTTCCAGGAGGTCGAGACGCTGCGGCGGCATCGGGCGACGGGGTTCGGGTTGGAGGCGCGGCGTCCGTACACCGATGGTGTGGTGACGGGGTGGGGGACGGTGCATGGGCGGACGGTGTTCGTGTACGCGCATGATTTCCGGATCTTCGGTGGGGCGTTGGGTGAGGCGCATGCGGAGAAGATCCACAAGTTGATGGATCGGGCGATCGCGGCGGGTGCGCCGTTGGTGTCGTTGAACGACGGTGCGGGGGCGCGGATCCAGGAGGGGGTGTCGGCGCTCGCGGGGTACGGGGGGATCTTCCAGCGGAACACGCGGGCGTCGGGGGTGATTCCGCAGATCTCGGTGATGTTGGGGCCGTGTGCGGGGGGTGCGGCGTATTCGCCGGCGTTGACGGATTTCGTGTTCATGGTGCGGGAGACGTCGCAGATGTTCATCACGGGTCCGGATGTGGTGAAGGCGGTGACGGGGGAGGACATCTCGCAGAACGGTCTGGGTGGTGCGGACGTGCACGCGGGGACGTCCGGGGTGGCGCACTTCGCGTACGACGACGAGCAGACCTGCCTGGAGGAGGTCCGCTACCTGCTCTCCCTCCTGCCGCAGAACAACCGCGAACTGCCGCCCGCCGAGGAGTCGGAGGACGATCCGGACCGGACCACCGAGGCCCTGCACGGCCTCGTGCCGGTCAGCGGCAACACGCCCTACGACATCCGGCACGTCATCGAGGAGATCGTCGACGACGGTGAGTACTTCGAGATCAGTTCGGCCTGGGCCGCCAACATCGTCTGCGCGCTGGCCCGGCTCGACGGCCACACCGTCGGTGTGGTCGCCAACCAGCCGCTGTCCATGGCCGGCGTGCTGGACATCAACTCCTCCGAGAAGGCAGCGCGGTTCGTGCAGTTCTGCGACGCCTTCAACATCCCGCTGGTGACCCTGGTGGACGTGCCCGGGTTCCTGCCCGGCGTCGGCCAGGAGCACGACGGCATCATCCGCCGCGGCGCGAAGCTGCTGTACGCGTACTGCAACGCGACCGTGCCGCGCATCTCCGTGGTGCTGCGCAAGGCGTACGGCGGCGCGTACATCGTGATGGACTCGCGCTCCATCGGCGCCGACCTGTCCCTGGCGTGGCCCACCAACGAGATCGCGGTGATGGGCGCCGAGGGCGCCGCCAACGTCATCTTCCGCAAGCAGATCGCCGCCGCCGACGACCCCGAGGCGCTGCGCGCACAGCGCATCAAGGAGTACAAGGCCGAGCTGATGCACCCCTACTACGCCGCCGAACGCGGCCTGGTGGACGACGTCATCGACCCCGGAGAGACCCGGCAGGCGCTGGTCCGCTCGCTCGCCATGCTCCGCGCCAAGCACGCCGACCTGCCGCGCCGCAAGCACGGCAACCCGCCGCAGTGAACGGGGAGGACGACATGTCCGAGCAGGAGACCGCACAGCCCCTGCTCCGGGTGGACCGGGGCACCCCGACCGCCGACGAACTGGCCGCGCTCACCGCCGTGCTGCTGCTCCGCTCGGCCGCCGTCGGAGCCGACCCGGACGACGTGTCCCGCCGGCAGCGGGCCGTCGCGCGCTGGGCCCGGCCGGAGCGCGAGTCGGGATTCGAGGGCGCCCGCACCTGGCAGCAGCAGGCCCACTGAATTCCGCACCACAAATCCTCGGTTTTCCCGCGACAACTCTTCGTGAAGTCGGTTCCGCACACCGCGCGGCGCGAAGAGACTCAATTCCGTGCTCTTACCGCATTCATCGGCATGGCAGCACGGAAACACAGATAACCCACTGGAGGGACAACGATGCCGGAGACACCCATAAAACTCGCCGTGATCATCGGTAGTGTGCGCGGCGGGCGGTTCGGCCCGACTGTGGCCAACTGGTTCGTCGACCAGGCCGAGCAGCACGGGGGCGTCACCGTCGATCTGATCGACCTGCTCGACCACCAGCTGCCGATGATCATGCCGCCGTTCGGTGAGGAGCCCGACGCGCAGACGCAGGCCGTCTACGACGGGTTGCAGACCCGGCTCGCCGACGCCGACGCCTTCGTCGTGGTCACTCCGGAGTACAACCACACGACCTCGCCGGCGCTGAAGAACACCATCGACTGGTACCTCGACGAGTGGAAGGCCAAGCCGGTCGGCCTCATCTCCTACGGCGGCATGGGCGGCGGGCTGCGGGCCGCCGAGCACCTGCGGCAGGTCTTCGCCGAGGTCCACGCGACCACCGTGCGCGACATGGTCAGCTTCCACAACGCCTGGGACAAGTTCGAGCACGAGGGCAAGGCCGTGTGCCCGCAGGGCAGTGACGGCGCCGCCAAGTCGCTGCTGGACCAGCTCGTCTGGTGGGGCAACGCCCTCCGCGACGCCCGCGCCAAGGCGCCCTACACCGGCTGACACCGGGGCGGGCCGACCGGCGTCTCCGAGGTGACCGAACGCCTCCGACAGCCGGTCGGCGCACGACCACCGACGTCCCCCTCAGACGCCCCACCGGCGCCGTCCGGCGAGCGCCCGCAGGCATCGTCCGACAAGCCTGAACGCCGCACGACACCTCCCCAGGCCGCCCGGTTTCCTCCCGCCCACCGCAAGCCGCTCGGTGCACGACGCACCGGGCGGCTTCGTGCTGCCCGGAGCAGCCGTGCCGCTGTCCGGCCCGACCCGATCATGGAGACGCACAATGATCAACGTTTTCCAGCCCAGCCTGGGCGCGGAGGAAGCCGCCGCCGTCGCGGAGGTCTTCGAGAGCAACTGGCTCGGGCACGGCCCGCGCACCCAGGCGTTCGAAGCGGAGTTCGCCACCCACCTCGGGGTCGACGCCGAGCAGGTGCTCTTCATCAACTCCTGCACCGCGGGGCTGTTCCTGGCCACCGAACTGCTCGGCCTCGGCCCGGATGACGACGTGGTGCTGCCCTCGGCCAGCTTCGTCGCCGCCGGCAACGCCGTCGCCGCGACCGGCGCCCGGACGGTGTTCTGCGACGTCGACCCGCGGACCCTCAACCCCACCGCCGAGCAGGTGCGGGCGGCCCTCACCCCCCGGACCCGGGCCGTCCTGGTGCTGCACTACGGCGGCCACCCCGGGGACATCGCCGCCATCGCCGAACTGTGCCGCGAGGAGGGCGTCACCCTCATCGAGGACGCCGCCTGCGCGGTCGCCTCCAGCGTCGACGGCACCGCCTGCGGGACCTTCGGCGACATCGCGGTGTGGAGCTTCGACGCGATGAAGGTGCTCGTCACCGGCGACGGCGGCGCGCTCTACGTCCGCGACCCGGAGCTCGCGCGGGCCGCCCGGCGGCTGGCGTACCACGGACTGGAGCAGTCCAGCGGCTTCAAGGCAGCCAAGGTCTCGCACCGCTGGTGGGAGCTGGACGTGCGGGAGTTCGGCCGCCGCATCATCGGCAACGACATCACCGCCGCCGTCGGCAGCGTGCAGCTCCGCCGGCTCCCGGAGTTCGTGGCCCGCCGCCGGGAGATCGCGCAGACCTACGACCGCCTGCTCGCCGACACCGACGGCATCCGGCTGCCGCCCGCCCTGCCGGCCGGCCACACCGGCTCCTACTACTTCTACTGGGTGCAGCTCGACGCGGCGATCCGCGACCGCGTCGCCGCCGACCTGCTGGACCGCGGCGTCTACACCACCTTCCGCTACCCGCCGCTGCACAAGGTGGCCGCCTACCGGGCGGACGCGGCCCACCTGCCCGGCACCGAGCACAGCGCGGACACCACCCTGCTGCTGCCCATCCACCAGGGACTGGACGACACCGAGGTCCGCACCGTCGCCGACGAGCTGCGCAAGGCCGTCGAGCACCGCGCCGGCGAGCTGCGGAGCGGAGGCTGAGCCATGCGGATCGAGGAGACCGCGGTACCCGGCTCGTACGTCGTCACCCCGGAACAGCTCCACGACCCGCGCGGCACCTTCCACGAGGGGCTGCGCACCGACCGGCTGGCCGACGTGCTGGGCCACGCCTTCACCCCCCGGCAGATCAACTACTCCACCTCCCGCCGCAACACCCTGCGCGGCCTCCACGGCGTCGCCGTGCCGCCCGGCCAGGCCAAGTACGTCACCTGCGTCCGGGGCGCCCTGCGGGACATCACCGTCGACCTGCGGCTGGGGTCACCTGCGTTCGGGCGGTACGCCGTCACCGAGCTGGACGCCGGGTCCGGCCGGGCCGTCTACGTGCCCGAAGGGGTCGGGCACGGATTCCTGGCCCTCACCGACGACGCCTGCATCTGCTACGTGCTGTCGAGCACCCACGTGCCGGGCACCCAGATCGACATCAACCCGCTGGACCCGGCACTCGCCCTCCCGTGGGGGTTCACGGAACCGCCGCTGCTGTCCGACAAGGACAGCCGGGCACCGACCGTGTCCGAGGCCGCCACCGCCGGGCTGCTCGCCCACTGGACGGGCCCCGGCGCCGCCACTTCCCGAACGCTGTGAGGAGACAACCGACATGAAGGCACTCGTGCTGTCGGGCGGGTCAGGTACTCGTCTGCGACCGTTCAGCTACTCCATGCCCAAGCAGCTCATCCCGATCGTCAACAAGCCCGTGCTGGAACACGTCCTGGAGAACATCGCGGCGCTGGGCGTGACCGACGTCGGGATCATCGTCGGCGACTGGGCGCCGCAGATCGCCGAGGTCATCGGCGACGGCTCCCGGCTGGGCGTGCGCGTCACCTACATCCCGCAGGACAAGCCGCTCGGCCTGGCGCACTGCGTCACGCTGGCCCGCCCGTTCCTCGGCGACGACGACTTCGTGATGTACCTCGGCGACAACATGCTGCCCGACGGCGTGTCCGCGATCGCCGAGGACTTCACCGCCAACCGGCCCGACGCCCAGGTCGTCGTGCACAAGGTCGCCGACCCGCGGGCCTTCGGGGTCGCCGAACTCGGCCCCGACGGGCGGGTGGAGCGGCTCGTGGAGAAGCCGCAGCAGCCGCGCAGCGACCTGGCGATGATCGGCGTCTACTTCTTCACCGCCGCCATCCACCGCGCGGTCGACGCCATCGAGCCCAGCGCCCGCGGCGAACTGGAGATCACCGACGCCGTGCAGTGGCTCGTGGAGACCGGCGCCCGCGTCAAGGCCAGCGAGTACGACGGCTACTGGAAGGACACCGGCCGCGCCGAGGACGTGCTCGAGTGCAACCGCCGGCTGCTCGACTCGCTGCGCCCCGGCATCGTGGGCGAGGTCGACAACCGCAGCGAACTCGACGGCCTGGTGCTCGTCGAGGCCGGTGCGCGGGTGGTGCGGTCCCGCATCGAGGGGCCGGCCATCATCGGCGCCGGCTCCGTCATCGAGAACAGCCACGTCGGGCCCGGCACGTCCATCGGCCGGGACTGCGTGGTGCGCGACACGCGCCTGGCGGACTCCATCGTGCTGGACGGCGCGTCCATCTGCGACGTGCCCGGACTGCACGGCTCCCTGATCGGGCGGGGCGCCACCGTCGGCGCCTCCGCACAAGCCAAGCTGGTCATCGGCGACCACACCCGGATAGAGGTGGCAGCATGAGGTTCCTGGTCACCGGCGGTGCCGGTTTCATCGGTTCGCACTACGTGCGGACCCTGCTCGACGGCGGCTACCCCGGCTACGAGGACACCCGGGTGACCGTGGTGGACAACCTCGGGTACGCCGGCAACCCCGACAACCTGCCCGCGTCGCACCCCCGGCTGGACTTCGTCCGCGGCGACATCTGCGACCTGCCGCTGCTGCTCGACGTCTTCCCCGGCCACGACGCGGTCGTGCACTTCGCCGCCGAGTCGCACGTGGACCGCTCGGTGGAGTCTGCGGCCGAGTTCGTCCGCAGCAACGTCGGCGGCACCCAGACCGTGCTCGACGCCTGCCTGGAGTCCGGCGTCGAGCGGGTCGTGCACGTCTCCACCGACGAGGTGTACGGCTCCATCGAGCAGGGCTCGTGGACGGAGGACTGGCCGCTGGCCCCCAACTCTCCCTACGCCGCGTCGAAGGCCGGGTCCGACCTGGTGGCCCGCTCCTACTGGCGCACCCACGGCCTGGACCTGTCGATCACCCGCTGCTCCAACAACTACGGCCCGCACCAGCACCCCGAGAAGGTCATCCCGCTGTTCGTCACCAACCTGCTGGAGGGCGAGCAGGTGCCGCTCTACGGCGACGGACGCAACATCCGCGAGTGGGTGCACGTCGACGACCACTGCCGGGCCGTGCACCTCGCCCTCACCAAGGGCCAGGCCGGGGAGATCTACAACGTCGGCGGCGGCAACGAGCAGTCCAACCTCTCCCTCACCGAACGGCTGCTGGACCTGTGCGGCGCCGACTGGTCCATGGTGCGGCGGGTCGCCGACCGCAAGGGCCACGACCTGCGCTACTCGCTCGACGACAGCAAGATCCGCGCGGAGCTGGGCTACGCGCCGCGCACCCCGTTCGACCGCGGCCTGGCCGACACCGTCGCCTGGTACCGCGACAACCCGGGCTGGTGGAAGCCCGTCAAGCACGGCCACGACAACGAGGGGAAGTGACGTGCCGATGAGCGAGCACAGGGAACTGGTCCTGGACCACACCCGCAAGTACCACCTGGAGAGCCAGGGCGACGGCCGGTTCGTGCCCGGCACGACCGAGATCTGGCCGTCCGGCGCGGTGCTGGACGCCGACGACCGGGCGGCGCTGGTGGAGGCCGCCCTCGACCTGCGGATAGCCGCCGGGGACCGCTCCAAGCGGTTCGAGTCGCGCTTCGCCAAACTGCTCCAGCGGCGCAAGGCGCACCTGACCAACTCCGGATCGTCCGCCAACCTGCTGGCGCTGACCGCGCTGACCTCGCACGTGCTGGGGGAGCGGCGGCTGAAGCCCGGCGACGAGGTCATCACCGTCGCCGCCGGCTTCCCCACCACCGTCAACCCGATCGTGCAGAACGGCATGGTGCCGGTCTTCATCGACGTCGAGATGGGCATCTACAACACCACCGCGGACCGGGTGGCCGCCGCCATCGGGCCCAAGACCCGTGCCATCATGATCGCGCACGCCCTCGGCAACCCGTTCGAGGTCGCCGAGATCGCCCGACTCGCCAAGGAACACGACCTGTTCTTCGTCGAGGACAACTGCGACGCCGTCGGCTCCACCTACGAGGGCCGGCTCACCGGCACCTTCGGCGACCTGACCACCGTCAGCTTCTACCCGGCCCACCACCTCACCATGGGCGAGGGCGGCTGCGTGCTGACGTCCAACCTGCAACTCGCCAAGGTTGTCGAGTCGTTGCGGGACTGGGGCCGCGACTGCTGGTGCGAACCGGGCAAGTCCAACACCTGCTTCAAGCGGTTCGAGTACCAGCTGGGCAAGCTGCCCAAGGGGTACGACCACAAGTACATCTTCTCCCACGTGGGCTACAACCTGAAGGCGACCGACCTCCAGGCCGCGCTGGGCCTCACCCAGCTCGACAAGCTGGAGGGCTTCACCGCCGCCCGCCGCCGTAACTGGCGCCGGCTGCGCGAGGGCCTGGACGGCGTGCCGCACCTGATGCTGCCGGAGCCCACCCCCAAGAGCGACCCCAGCTGGTTCGGCTTCGTGCTCACCGTCGATCCCGAGGCGCCCTTCACCCGGGCCGCGCTCGTCGCCTTCCTGGAGAGCCGCAAGATCGGCACCCGCCGCCTGTTCGCCGGCAACCTCACCCGGCAGCCCGCCTACGTGGACCGTCCGCACCGCGTCGTCGGCGACCTCACCAACAGCGACCTGATCACCGACCAGACGTTCTGGGTCGGCGTCTACCCGGGCCTCACCGACGAGATGATCGACTACGTCGTCTCCTCGGTGCGCGAGTTCGTGCGGAGCAACACATGAGCCCGGAGACCCTGCTGCGCCCCCGCGTGGACGCGCTGCTGCCGGACCGCCTCGCCCGGTCGGCGGCGGTCCGGGACGCGGGCGCACAGCTGCGCACCGCCGACTTCCCCGCCTGGCTGGCGGGGCGGTCCGCGGCCCACCGGTTCGAGGTGGAGCGCATCCCGTTCGACGAGCTGGACGGCTGGTCGTTCCAGGACGGCACCGGCAACCTGGTGCACCGCAGCGGCCGGTTCTTCAGCGTCGAGGGCCTGCACGTGCGGATCGGCGACGAACCGGCGGACAGCTGGCAGCAGCCCATCATCAGGCAGCCCGAGGTCGGCATCCTGGGCATTCTCGCCAAGGAGTTCGACGGGGTCCTGCACTTCCTGATGCAGGCCAAGATGGAACCGGGCAACCGCAACCTGCTCCAGCTCTCGCCGACCGTGCAGGCCACCCGCAGCAACTACACCGGGGTCCACAACGGCGCCCCGGTGAAGTACCTGGAGCACTTCGTCCACCCGGAGCGCGGCCGGGTCCTGGCCGACGTGCTCCAGTCCGAGCACGGCTCGTGGTTCTACCGCAAGTCCAACCGCAACATGCTCGTCGAGACGGACGCGGACGTCCCGCTCGACCCGGACTTCTGCTGGCTCACCCTGGGCCAGATAGGTGAGCTGCTGCGCGCGGACAACGTGGTCAACATGGACGCCCGCACCGTGCTGGCCTGCGCCCCCGCGCCCACGGCCGGCGCGGGAGACGGCGACAGCCGCGCCCTGCACAGCGACACCGAGGTGCTGTCCTGGTTCACCGGCGAGCGGGCCCGCCACGACGTGCACGCCACGACCGTGCCGCTGGACCGGACGGCCGGATGGACCCGCGGGCCCTGGTCCGTCGACCACGAGGACGGCCGCTACTTCCGGGTGGTGGCGGTGTCGGTGACGGCCGGCAGCCGGGAGGTCACCGGCTGGTCGCAGCCGCTGTTCGAGCCCGTCGCCACCGGTGTGGCCGCGTTCCTCACCCGGCGCATCGACGGCGTGCCGCACCTGCTCGTGCACGCCCGTGTCGAGGGCGGCTTCCTGGACACCGTCGAGCTGGGCCCCACCGTCCAGTACACGCCCGAGAACTACCGCCACCTCACCGGCCCCGACCGTCCCCCCTACCTCGACCACGTGCTGGGCGCCCGCCCCGGCGCCATCCGCTACGAGGCGCTGCACTCCGAGGAGGGCGGGCGCTTCCTCAACGCCGAGTCCCGCTACCTGCTCGTCGACGCCGACGACGCGGGCTCCGTCGGGCCCGGGGGCGGCGGCACGGAGCCGGGCGGCACCCCGCCCGGCTACCGCTGGGTCACGCCCACCCAGCTCGCCTCCCTCGCCCGCCACGGCCACTACGTCAACGTGCAGGCCCGCACCCTGCTGGCCTGCATGAACGCCGGGGCCGTGCAGTGGTGACCGGG
>NZ_BAAHCA010000106.1:6016-9360 GCF_054776295.1 Streptomyces sparsus | reverse complement strand
GTGCTGGCCCTGGTGGCCGCCGCCGCGGCCATATCCCTGCTCGGCCCGTCAGCCGCCCTGGACGGCACCGGGGAGGGCACCGGGCCGGGAGCCCGCACCCACACGCTGCTGCGGACCGTGATGTTCGCCGCCCTGTGCGTGCACGTCGGTGAACTGCTCACCGCCCGGCTCGTCCGCCGGGTGCCCGAACTCCCCGACGGACCGATGCCGCGCCCGTGGTCGCCCACGGCAGCCGCCGCCGGAATGGTCGCCGCCCTCGGCCTTGCCGCGATCGTCGCCAACGGCAACCGGCTGCCGCAGTCGCTCGCCGAACTCGACCCGGGCAGCCTCTACGGCAACCACGACGGCACGCTCGCCCTGCTGGAGGTCAACGGCTTCCTGGTGGCCTGGCTGTGCTCCATGTCCCGACGGCCGCAGACCGCCGCCCTGCCGCTCGCCGTGGTGATCGTCGCCGAAGCGCTGCGCGCCCACCCCGAGCAGTACACCCCGCTGCTGGGCAGCGCCCTGACCCTGGTCCACCTCACCTGCGCCGCACTGTGGACCGGCGGCCTGCTGCACGTGCTGCGCACCATGGCCCGCTGGCGTGCCTCCCCGACCGCCGCAGCCGGCCTGCTGGGCCTCTACGCACGCTTCGCCACCGTGCTCTTCGCCGCGCTCACCGTCACCGGCGTCGCCAGCACGCTGCGCCGCCTCCCGATGGACGCCTGGCTCACCACCGCCTACGGCCGGGTACTGCTGGCCAAGCTGCTTCTGGTCGCGGTGATCGCCGCCCTCGCCGTCACCGCGCGCCGCCGACTGCGCCGAGAGCCCGACCCGTGGGCCGCCATGGCCCCGGCCCGGGCCGAGGTGTGGGTGCTGTTCGCGGTCGTCGCCCTCTCCGCCCTGCTCACCGCCGTACCGGTGCCGTTCGTGTGGGGCATGCCCTGGCCCTTCGGGCGCTGAGGCGGCGGGCGACAGGCGGCATTCGCCCTTCTGCGGTTCGGGCGGGCGGTCGGTTCCGCTCGGCCAGAAAGCTGCTCTCACCATCGTCACAGGTCGACGAAGGACGAGGAAACAACGGTACCGCTGGAATGTGGCGTGGAGGCCGGGACCGAGAGTTTCCTCGGCCCCGACCTCCCCGAATTGCCGGTTGGTTGGTTGCGTCGCTTTACGAACGGCGACAGATCAGCACCTCGGAATTCCGGGGGCGCTGGACAGGTTGCCTGAGTAGACGTATGTGGAGTACGGGATCGAGTTGATCCTGTACCAGTAGTTTCCCTTGTTGTTGATCAAGCCGCACTCGATATTGTGAACGCTCCCCCCTTGGGGGACGCGCGAAGTAACCGTGCCCGTAGCGTAGGGCGCAGTGCGAATGGTCGCCCCGGCGGGCTTTCCAACCCAGAGCGTGAAAGTCTTCTTCACCTGCGTATTGGCATGCACCTCAGGCTTGGCATCAGCCGATGCGGTACCGGAAACCAGCGTGAGGGCGGCCGCGGTGGCTGCTGCTGCGGTGAGGGCTGCGCGGAGAGTGGTTCTCATCATTGCCTCTCTTTGTGCTTTCGGGTACGTCATGGCGTCAGCCGACTGACACGTGGTGGAGTAATTCCCAGGTAATGGTCGTGCGTGCAACGCACTGTGGTCAAGAGGTTGCCCTGGTTTCAGCCAATTCTGGCGTGATGGCAGGCACGTACTTCTTCTGCACTTTGGCGTACAGGAACTCGGAGTGGTGTTCGTGCAAACATCCGCTCGGGATGCACTGGCTCTCCGGGAGGCATCGATGAACGCGGGCACGGCGATGGCGGAGCATGATGAGCGGGACGCTGAGGCGGCCGCCGTCTGCGGGGGTTCGGTGATCGTGGGCTCGGCCTCGGGTTCCCACTCGCGGCCCACAGTGATGACCACCGGGCGTGGTGGCGAAGCGGACCTGGAGGTTGGCCGAGGTGGCACTCGGGGCCTGCATGCGTCCCCTGCCGTCGCAGTACGGTGACCAGTCGGCCGGGCAGGCGGGGCACAGCCTGCTGCATGAGGCTGCGAAGAACCACTGTCGTCCCCGGCATGCGCAGTCGTGCTGAGGTTGAGGTGTTCTCGTCCGGTCGTGCTGCGGTGTTCTCGTGCGCGCGCAGTGAGCACCGGGTGCACGGGAGTGCGCGAATGCGTGTTGGTGAACGGTTCCCTCGCGGAAAGAGAAGAGAGACAGAGGTGAGGGGCGGGCATGGACACCCGCCCCTCACGTTCATCCGGCGTACCGGGTTACTCCTTGAGCTTCGCGCCCACTATGGCTTCGTACTGCTCCGGCGTTTGCGGCGTGTCGACCTTCTCGCCGTTCACCTTGAGGCTGGGCGTACCGGTGACGTCCTCAGCATCGTCGAACTTCCCCGACATCTTGACTGCCCAGGGGTCGAAGGTGCCGTTGTTGACGGCGTCCTCGAACTCCTTGTTGCCCTTGAGGTCCTCGATGTCTTGGGCGAGCTCGATGAGGTGGTCGTCCTCCCCGAACTTGTCAGGACCGAGCTCGTCCGGGTGGACGTCGGCGGAGTACAGGAGGTACTTGAACTCCAGGAACGCTTCCGGGCTGACGTTGAGCGCGGCACCGAGAGCACTCAGGGCGTTCTTCGATCCGTTGCCCTTGGCCTTTCCGTCAATGAATGTGCCGAAGACGAACTCGGCCTTGTACTTTCCTTCCTTGATGTCCTGCTCGATCTTCTCGCCGTTAAGCTGCTCGAAGCTTGCACAGGCGGGGCAGCGCATGTCCTCGTAGAGCGTGATGGAATTCTTCGCATCCTTCTCACCGACGACGACGTCAACTCCGTCCTCGCCCTCGGTGTTGGCCGGCGCCTCGTAGCCGTCGTACGGACCGGAGGCCTTGGTGCTCTCGGCGACCTTGGCCGCGGCGTCCCAGTCGCTGGCGTCGTCACCGCCGCCACCGCCCATGTTGGTGACGGCGACGCCGATGCCGCCCGCGATCGCGAGCACCGCTACCGCGGCCACGCCGATGCCGAGGTTGCGCTTGACCTTGTCCTTCTTGGCCTGCTTCTCGCGCTCGATGCGCAGCCGCTCGCGGGCCTCACGCTTGGCTTCCTGGGTGTTGCGCTTGCTCATGACTTCTCTGCTCCGGTGTGTGGGGACGGACGTGCTCAGGCGGCTGTGGTGAGAGCCGGGAGCGGCGGTCCCCTTCGCACGACGGAGTGGGCGAGGAGCGGGGTGCCGTGGGCGGAGGGCGCCCGGTGGGCGCAGCGGCCGGACGCCAGGCGGCGGAGGGGTGCAGGACGCAGTGTGCCGAACGCCACCAGCATGGTCCGGAACCAGTCGGCGGCCTCTGCCGCTGCGGCGTGCAGCAGCCGGGCGAGCGCCAGCTCGCCGCGGGG
>NZ_BAAHCA010000106.1:0-5887 GCF_054776295.1 Streptomyces sparsus | reverse complement strand
GCGTCGCAGCCAGGCGGCTGCGACCAGACCGAGGCCGACGTGAGCGGTCAGCAGCAGCCACGGGGTCGCCGGATGCGCCAGGGGAGTGACAGGCACGTCGCCGGCGAACCGGGCCAGCGGCGTGCCGAAGCTGCCACCCGCGCAGACCAGGTCGAAGCCGACTGTGCGCAGGGGGCCCGTCACCGGGCCGCCGGTCGGGCCGTAACAGGTCTGCTGGCCGGTGGTGAAGACCGTGTCCGCCGCCAACTCAAGCGGGACGAGCAGCGCGGCGATGTGCCAGTAGCCGCGCTCCCGCCCGGCCAGGGCGAAAGCGACCAGGAAGACGGCACCCGTCACGGCGAGCAGCGGCAGCAGGGGCACGGGCGAGGCGGAGAGCAGGACGTGGGTGCCCACGGACAGCGTGACGCACACCGCGGTGAAGACCGCGGCGCGCGCTGCCCGGAAGCCTGCTCCTGATATGCCCATCGCGCCCGAGTGTGCCACGGACGGGGGTAAGCGTCAGGTCAAGGCGCCGGATCGGGATCGGCTCGGGACCTGGACGTGATCGTGGGCCCTCCCCGGTTCAGGGAACCGGGGAGGGGTGCGCGGTACCGAGCCCGTTGCCGCACTACCGCGCGCCTCGGCGGTCCTCAGGACGCGACCACCGTCGAAGGCATCCACACTGACCGTGCCCTCGCGGGGGCTACGCCGGTCCTCGTCCACGATTGCGGCGGAGCACGGTTCTATGGCGCGGCCTGCCTTGCGTGTCAACGAAGACACGGTGCAGTCATGGCGAGAATCTCTCGAAAGATTGCGAATTTCGGTTCGCACGTGTCCCTCATCAACGGGGGGAGGTAGTGGTGTCCGTGGCGGAACTCGCACAGTGGGCCAGGGTGTCGTACCCGAACGTTCGACACAACACTGACTGGGGTGATGTGGTTCGGCGAATTGGTGCTCCGCTTCCTTCCGACTACCGGGCGATGGTCACCAATTTCGGAGGCGGCAGTTTTGATTCGCACCTCTGGCTTCATGCTCCGCGAGGCGATGGTGAGCCATACGACCTGGTCCGAGGAGTGGTCGAGCGAGAAGGTGCACTACGTATCCTTTGGCAGGCGGGTGAGGAAGCGCCGTCGTGGCTGGACACGCGGCGTGACAGGCTGCTTGCCTGGGCGAGTACCGGAGACGGTGAGTATATCTACTGGTGGAGTCGGGGCGGTGAAGCGGAGGCTGAAAGGTGGCCGGTGGTTGTTCAAAGCCTTGACGGGGAGTGGGAGGTATTTGAAGTGACGAGTAGTGGCTTCTTGCTTGCCTGGGTGAGGGGTGAACTTCGTACAGAATTGATTTCAAAGACCTTTGCTCAGTTCTCCAACTCGTTCATTCAATATGATGGGAGCACCATCGGGGGCTGAAATCCTGTCCCGCTCTTTCGTTCTTCGTGTTGTTGAGGGCGAGGAATGGGCTCCGGCTGTGGTTCCGCGCCGAAGTGCCGGCGCAGTGCCTGGTGGAGCGCGGCGTCCCGGTCGACCCAGTGCAGGCCGTGAGCGTCAAGGTGCGGGCCACCGTGGCCGGCGGTCATCAGGCAGCGGATGCGGGGCGCATCGGGGTAGCCCGACGGCCGGGTGGACGGGCAGCGCCGACCCTGGCGTGCTGTCACCGTGGCGCGCTCAGTAGACGTCGCGCGTAGGCCGCCCACGTGCCGCACAGGCCGCCCGTGACGGCGACGACGGCCAGCACGGGCAGTGCCAGGTGCAGCAGGGTGCGCAGCACGTCACACCACTTCCACGCCGTGGATGCGGAACGGACCGACATCGATGCCGTCGGGGGCGAGCAGCAGGTCCAGCCGCCGCTGCCGCTGCTCGCTGGCCACCACATACGGACGCACCGACGCCACCGCGTCACCGTCGATGGGCTCGGTGCGGGGGAGTGGGCGTGGGGCGGGCCCTTGAGGGGTTGGTACCGGCAGCTCGCCGCAATCATCGAGGCGCGTATTGCTCGCGGGGACTGGGCGGTGCACCGTGCCATTCCCTCCGAGGCCGCGCTCGTGCAGGAGTATGGACTGGCCCGCACTACGGTGCGCCGGGCCATCGCCCTGCTTGCCGAGAAGGGTGAGGTCTTCGTGGTGCCGCAGCGTGGCTCCTTCGTCGCCCGGCGCTCCGGAGACGGCGGAGACGCCGGGGGAGCGGGGGCCGGATCGGGCGCGTAGGGCGTCCGGGGCGGAACGGGACCCGGGGTGTCAGTGGGCGGCCGTAGACTTCGGAGCTGCCCCTGATGATCCCGCGCCGGAGGTGGCTCACCCCGTGACCGACAAGCCGTTCACGCATCTGCACGTGCACACTCAGTACTCGCTGCTGGACGGTGCGGCCCGCCTGAAGGACATGTTCAACGCGTGCGGCGAGATGGAGATGTCGCACATCGCCATGACGGACCACGGCAACCTGCACGGGGCGTACGACTTCTTCCATCAGGCGCAGGGCGCGGGCATCGTTCCCATCGTCGGCATCGAGGCGTATCTCGCCCCGGAGTCGCGGCGGTTCACCCGGCCGGTGAAGTGGGGCGCGCCGCACCAGAAGCGCGACGACGTGTCGGGTAACGGCGCCTACACCCACATGACGATGTGGGCCCGCAACAAGGAGGGTCTGCACAACCTGTTCCGGGCCCAGTCGCGGGCCAGCCTGGAGGGTTTCTTCCGCAAACCGCGCATGGACCGCGAACTGCTCGCGGAGTACGCGGACGGCCTGATGGCCACCACCGGCTGCCCGTCCGGTGAGGTCTCCACCAAGATCCGGCTCGGCATGATGGACGAGGCGGTGAAGGCGGCCGGCGAGTACCAGGACATCTTCGGCAAGGAGAACTTCTTCGTCGAGTTGATGGACCACAACATCGACATCGACCGCCGGGCCCGCGCCGGGCTGGAGGAGGTCGCCCGGAAGATCAGCGCGCCCTTCGTCGTCACCAACGACTCGCACTACACCTACGAGCACGAGTCGCAGGCCCACGACACCCTGCTGTGCATCCAGACCGGCAGCAACCTCTCCGACCCGGACCGCTTCAGGTTCGACGGCTCCGGCTACTACCTCAAGTCGGCCGCCGAGATGTACGCGATCGACAACTCCGACGCCTGGCAGGAGGGGTGCCGCAACACCCAGCTGCTGATCGCCGACCGGATCGACACCGACGGCATGTTCAAGCCCCGGAACCTGATGCCGCGCTTCGAGGTGCCCGAGGGCTACGACGAGGTCTCCTGGTTCCAGGAGGAGGTCAAGCGCGGCATGGAGCGGCGCTACCCCGGCGGCGTGCCCGAGGACCGCCAGCGGCAGGCCGCCTACGAGATGGGCGTCATCATCGAGATGGGGTTCCCCGGCTACTTCCTCGTGGTCGCGGACTTCATCATGTGGGCGAAGAACAACGGCATCGCGGTCGGCCCCGGGCGTGGCTCGGCGGCCGGTTCGATCGTCGCGTACGCCATGGGCATCACCGACCTCGACCCGATCGTGCACGGCCTGATCTTCGAGCGGTTCCTCAACCCCGAGCGCGTCTCCATGCCCGACGTCGACATCGACTTCGACGAGCGCAGGCGCGGTGAGGTGATCCGGTACGTCACCGAGAAGTACGGCGCCGACAAGGTCGCCATGATCGGCACCTACGGCACGATCAAGGCGAAGAACGCCATCAAGGACTCTGCCCGGGTGCTCGGTTACCCGTACGCGGTCGGCGACCGCATCACCAAGGCGATGCCGGCCGACGTGCTCGGCAAGGGCATCCCGCTGTCCGGCATCACGGACAAGAACCACCCCCGGTACAGCGAGGCCGGCGAGATCCGCTCGATGTACGAGAACGAGCCGGACGTCACCAAGGTCATCGACGCGGCCCGCGGCATCGAGGGCCTGGTGCGGCAGATGGGCGTGCACGCGGCTGGCGTGATCATGTCCAGCGAGCGGCTGATCGACCACGTGCCGGTGTTCTCACCGAAGAACGACGGTGTGGTCGTCACCCAGTGGGACTACCCGAGCTGCGAGTCGCTCGGCCTGCTGAAGATGGACTTCCTGGGCCTGCGCAACCTCACGATCATGGACGACGCGCAGAAGGCCATCAAGAAGAACAAGGGCGTCGACATCTCGCTGCTCGACCTGCCGCTGGACGACCCGAAGACGTACGAGCTGCTGCAACGCGGCGACACCCTCGGCGTCTTCCAGTTCGACGGCGGCCCGATGCGCTCCCTGCTGCGCATGATGAAGCCGGACAACTTCGAGGACATCTCCGCCGTCTCGGCCCTGTACCGGCCCGGCCCGATGGGCATGAACTCGCACATCAACTACGCGCTGCGCAAGAACAAGCAGCAGGAGATCACCCCCATCCACCCCGAGCTGGAGGAGCCGCTCAGGGAGGTCCTGGACATCACGCACGGCCTCATCGTGTACCAGGAGCAGGTGCAGAAGGCCGCCCAGGTGCTGGCCGGGTACACGCTCGGTCAGGCCGACCTGCTGCGGCGGGCGATGGGCAAGAAGAAGCAGGAGGTCCTGGACAAGGAGTTCGTGCCGTTCCAGGCCGGCATGCGCGAGCGCGGTTACTCCGACGAGGCCGTCAAGGCCGTGTGGGACGTGCTGGTCCCGTTCGCCGGCTACGCCTTCAACAAGGCGCACTCCTCCGCCTACGGCCTCGTCACCTACTGGACGGCCTACCTCAAGGCCAACTACCCGGCCGAGTACATGTCGGCGCTGCTCACCTCGGTGCGCGACGACAAGGACAAGTCGGCGGTCTACCTCAACGAGTGCCGCAAGATGGGCATCAAGGTGCTGCCGCCGGACGTCAACGAGTCCGAGGGCAACTTCACGCCGCGCGGTGACGACACCATCGTCTTCGGCCTGACGGCGGTCCGCAACGTCGGCCAGAACGTCGTGGACTCGATCGTCAAGTGCCGCAAGGCGAAGGGCAGGTACAGCTCCTTCCCGGACTTCCTCGACAAGGTCGAGTCGGTCGTCTGCAACAAGCGGACCATCGAGTCGCTGATCAAGGCCGGCGCCTTCGACGCCATGGGCCACACCCGCAAGGGCCTCACCGCCCAGTTCGAGCCGATGATCGACAACGTGGTGCAGGTCAAGCGCAAGGAGGCCGAGGGGCAGTTCGACCTCTTCGGCGACCTCGGCGGGGACGACGGCGGTGACACCCCGGGCTTCGGCCTGGACGTGGAGTTCTCCGACATCGAGTGGGACAAGTCCTACCTGCTCGCCCAGGAACGCGAGATGCTCGGCCTGTACGTCTCCGACCACCCGCTGTTCGGTATCGAGCACGTGCTCGGCGAGAAGGCCGACGCCGCCATCTCGCAGCTCACCGGCGGTGACTACTCCGACGGGTCGATCGTCACCATCGGCGGCATCATCTCCGGGTTGCAGCGCAAGATGACCAAGCAGGGCAACGCCTGGGCCATCGCCACCGTCGAGGACCTGGCCGGTTCGCTGGACTGCATGTTCTTCCCCGCCACCTACCAGCTCGTCTCCACCCAGTTGGTCGAGGACGCTGTCGTCTTCATCAAGGGGCGGCTGGACAAGCGGGAGGACGTTCCCCGGCTGGTCGCGATGGAGCTGATGGTCCCCGACCTGAGCGAGGCGTCGGCCAACGCGCCGGTGACGATCACCATTCCGTCCGCCAAGATCACACCGCCGCTGGTGGAGAAGCTCGGTGAGGTCCTGTCCCACCACCGAGGCGCCACCGAGGTGCGGGTCAAGCTCCAGGGCTCACGCAAGACGACGGTGCTGCGCCTGGACCGGCACCGGGTGACGAACGACCCGGCGCTCTTCGGCGACCTCAAGGCGCTGCTCGGCCCGTCCTGCCTCGCCGGCTGACGGCCGCCGGAACCCGCCCCGGTCCCGCGCGGGGCCGGGACGTGCCGGTGGGGAGCGCCGAACGCGGC
>NZ_BAAHCA010000105.1:4758-9387 GCF_054776295.1 Streptomyces sparsus | reverse complement strand
CCGGCGCCCAGCAGCAGTGCGGCGCCGCCGACCAGGTAGGGGGTGCGGGAGTCGCCGCCGGTCGCCGCGAGGTTCGGCCCGGCGGGCTCCTCCTTCTCCACTCGCACGGCCGGCTCCCGGTCGGTTTCCCCGGCCGGCTCCTCGGCGGGCTGCTCGGTGGGCACGGTCTGCGTCGTCACCTCCTTGGCCGCCTTCGGCGAGCGGCAGCCGACCTCGGCCAGCGTGACGCTGCCCTCGACCTCGGCGACGTTCAGGTCGAGCGGGTTGACGGACACCGTCAGCGCCAGTGCGGCAGCGGCGGCCGTGCGGCTGGTGGTCTCGGTCCGCGACAGTTGCAGGGTCACCTTGCCGACCTTGGGCACCTCCACCACGGTCGGGCCGCCCGCGGTGAGCTTGACCTTCTTGCCGAGCACGGTGACCGAGCCGAGCACGTTGGCCTCGGCGGTCGGCTCCCCGCCGGCCGGGCAGACCGCGTGGGAGGTCACCTTCTCGGCTTCCACCACCGACAGCAGCGGCAGGCCCGGCACGTGGACCCTGGCGCGGGCGAGCACCACCTCGGCCTCGGTCTGCCGCTCCCGCACGTCGGCCGTCGCGGTGGCGACGTCGGCGCGCAGCACGCTGAACGGCCTGCCCCGGTTGACCCCGTCGAGTTCGGCGGTGAGTGCGGACTTCTCCGCGCTGCCGCTGCCCGCTCCGGGCGCGGACACCTCGTTGAGCGTGACGGCGAGCGGGACGTCCACGGTCCTGTTGAGCAGTCCCACGTCCAGGCTGGTGCGGAGCACGGACGCCCGGGCCTCTCCTTCGTCGGCCTCGGTGGCCTGGGCGGGGACGGCGGCGACGCCCACCAGGGCGGCGGCTGCGGCGATGCTGAGAGCAGGACGGCGTACGGACGAATTCACGGTGAGAAACCCCCACGAACGGCATGGCGTCACCGGTACGGCCAATGGGGGACATCGCTCGTACCGGTGACTGAGACCACGCCATCGTTGACGCACCCGGCGCGCCACGGCAGCTACGTTCCGTGGGTTCACTCTTACGGGGGGTTTCCGTACGCGTACTCGAATCCGCTGTCGCTAGTGCACGACCTGCCCCCGCAGCACCACGTGGCGAGGGGCTGCCAGCACCCGGACGTCGGCTCGCGGGTCGGAGGGGTAGACGACCAGGTCCGCCGGCGCGCCCTCCTCGAGGCCCGGGCGCCCCAGCCACTCGCGGGCCCGCCAGGTGGTGGCGGAGAGCGCCTCGGCCGGCGGGATGCCGGCACGCACGAGCTCGGCCACCTCCTCGGCGACCAGGCCGTGCGGCAGCGAACCGCCCGCGTCGGTGCCCACGAAGACCGGGATGCCGGCGTCGTACGCGGAGCGCACCGTCTCGTAGCGCCGAGCGTGCAACCGGCGCATGTGGGCGGACCAGCGCGGGAACTTGCCCTCACCGCCGTCGGCCAGTGCGGGAAAGGTCGCGATGTTGACCAGGGTCGGCACGATGGCGACGCCGCGTTCGGCGAACAGCGGGATGGTGTCGTCGGTGAGGCCGGTGGCGTGCTCGACGCAGTCGATGCCGGCCTCCACCAGGTCGCGCAGCGAGTCCTCGGCGAAGCAGTGGGCGGTGACCCGCGCTCCCTCGGCGTGGGCGGCGGCGATGGCCGCCTCGACGGCTCCGCGCGGCCAGCAGGCGCTCAGGTCGCCGTGCTCGCGGTCGATCCAGTCGCCGACCAGTTTCACCCAGCCGTCGCCGCGCCGGGCCTCCCGGCGGACGTAGGCGGGCAGGTCGTCGGGCTCGATCTCGTGTGCGTAGTTCCGGATGTAGCGGCGGGTCCTGGCGATGTGCCGGCCGGCTCGGATGATCTTCGGCAGTTCGGCCTGCTCGTCCACCCAGCGGGTGTCGGCGGCCGACCCGGCGTCGCGGATCAGCAGCGTTCCGGCGTCGCGGTCCGTGAGCGCCTGCTGCCGCGTGGTCGCCTCGTCCACGGCGCCGTGCGCGTCGAGCCCCACATGGCAGTGCGCGTCCACCAGCCCCGGCAGCGTCCAGCCCTCCAGGACGGGGGCGCGGGCGGCCGCTTCCGCCGGGGGCCGCTCGAAGGTGAGGCGGCCGTCCACCGCCCACAGTTCGTCCCGGACCTCCTCGGGCCCCACCAGTACCCGGCCCCTGATGTGCAGCACCCTGCTCTTGCTCATGCCCGCACTGTACGAGGGGGCTCGGCGGCGGACGGGGCGAGGGCGGTGCGGAGGGACCGCTGACGGAAGGGGGGCGTCCGCCGTGCGCGCATTCCCGGGAGCGCCGCACCGGGGAAAAGAGAGACCCACTTCACATTCGCAGCCGGGTATGTTTATCACCGGTCGCGCACTTCTATGCTGAGTGCAGAATCCCCTATTCTTCTGCCCCGTTTTCGGCATCCTAAACACCCTGATTTATGAGGCACTCGGAAGCCTCGTAATACGGACAGGTTCGTGCAACGTTACGGACCTGTGACTGACTCCACAGGGGTGTCCGCTTTGCATAGGATTTTCGCTATATGGGGGCTGTTTTGAGCCGCACACAGGCCCGCACTCGGGTTCGCGCGATAACACATCGCGCGCTCTGGCGTAACCCCTCACCCCGATGCATTTTCAGATTCTGCTGGGTAAATTTAGTCCCATGACCCCCGCACAAGCAGACCATGCACGTGCCCATCGCAAATTCCTGGAAATGCCGGAGGGACTGAAGCTCGACACCCCACGACTGGAGGACGGCGCCGCAATGTGGCGGATCGCCCGCGACTCCGAGGTGCTCGATCTCAACTCCTCCTACAGCTACCTGCTCTGGTGCCGGGACTTCGCCGCCACCTCCGTGGTGGCACGCGACGGCAACGGCGAACCGGTCGGCTTCATCACCGGCTACCTCCGCCCCGAGCAGCCGCGGACCCTGCTCGTGTGGCAGGTCGCGGTGGATCACGCCCAGCGGGGCAGAGGACTCGCCGGAGCCATGCTGGACGGCCTGACCGCGCGGGTCGCGCTGCAGACGGGCGCCGACCGCATCGAGACCACCGTCACTCCCGACAACACCCCCTCCGACCGACTGTTCACCTCCTTCGGCGAACGGCACGCCGCCACGGTGGAGCGCGAGGTGCTGTTCGACGGCGAGGTGTTCCCGGAAAGCGGACACGAGCCGGAGGTGCTGTACCGGATCGGCCCGATAGCGCCCGACCAGGCGCCGGACCCCGCACAGCGCTGACCGACGCTCCTCGGCACCCACGAACTTCCCCACACTCGACTCTTCAGGAGTTCCCTGTGACCATCACGCAGCCCGACCTGAGCGTCTTCGAGACCCTCGAATCCGAAGTACGCGGCTACTGCCGCGGCTGGCCCACGATCTTCGACCGTGCCCAGGGCAGCCACATGCACGACGAGGACGGCCACACGTACCTCGACTTCTTCGCCGGCGCCGGCTCACTCAACTACGGGCACAACAACCCGGTGCTCAAACGCGCGCTCATCGACTACCTCGAGCGGGACGGCGTCACCCACGGTCTGGACATGTCCACCGTGGCCAAGCGCTCCTTCCTGGAGACCTTCCAGAACCTGGTACTGCGGCCCCGTGACCTGCCCTACAAGGTCATGTTCCCCGGCCCGACGGGCACCAACGCCGTCGAGGCGGCGCTGAAGCTCGCCCGCAAGGTCAAGGGCCGCGAGTCGATCGTGTCCTTCACCAACGCCTTCCACGGCATGTCACTCGGCTCGCTGGCCGTCACCGGCAACGCCTTCAAGCGCGCCGGCGCCGGCATCCCGCTGGTGCACGGCACCCCGATGCCCTTCGACGACTACCTCGGCGGCGTCACGGACGACTTCGTGTGGTTCGAGCGGCTGCTGGAGGACTCCGGTTCCGGCCTGAACAAGCCGGCCGCGGTCATCGTGGAGACCGTGCAGGGTGAGGGCGGCATCAACGTCGCCCGCGTGGAGTGGCTGCGCGCGCTGGCCGACCTGTGCGAGCGGCACGACATGCTGCTGATCGTCGACGACATCCAGATGGGCTGCGGACGCACCGGCGCCTTCTTCTCCTTCGAGGAGGCCGGCGTCACCCCGGACATCGTGACGGTGTCCAAGTCCATCAGCGGCTACGGCCTGCCGATGTCCCTCTGCCTGTTCAAGCCGGAGCTGGACATCTGGGAGCCGGGCGAGCACAACGGCACGTTCCGCGGCAACAACCCGGCCTTCGTCACCGCCACCGCGGCGCTGGAGACCTACTGGGCCGACAGCCAGATGGAGAAGCAGACCCTGGTGCGCGGCGAGCAGGTGGAGTCCCACCTGAAGGCCATCTGCGAGGAGCACCCGGAGGCAGTGGTCGAGTACCGCGGCCGCGGCCTCGTCTGGGGGCTGGAGCTGCATGACAAGCCGCATGCCGGGAAGGTGGCCAAGCGCGCCTTCGAACTGGGACTTCTCATCGAGACGTCCGGCCCGGAGAGCGAGGTCGTCAAACTCCTGCCGGCGCTGACCATCAGCCCGGAGGAGCTGGACGAGGGGCTCCGCATCCTCGCTCGGGCGGTTCGCGAAACCGTCTGACCTGGACAACCACGGCCCGCCCCTCCTTCCAGGGGGGCGGGCCGCGCCCTTTGACCCCGCCGCAGCGGACCCCGCTGCGGCGGTGGGGGGGGGTCCC
>NZ_BAAHCA010000105.1:0-4649 GCF_054776295.1 Streptomyces sparsus | reverse complement strand
GCGGCGGTGGGCGGGTGCACCACGCACCCGCCCCCCACAGAGAAGAAAGGCACCACACGCTGTGATCGTGCGATCCCTCCAGGAAATCGAGGACACCGACCGCGACATCAGGTCCGCGTCCGGGACGTGGCGCAGCAAGCGGCTCATCCTGGCCAAGGAGCGGGTCGGCTTCTCCTTCCACGAGACCGTCCTCTACGCGGGTACGGAGACGTCCATGTGGTACGCGAACCACGTGGAAGCCGTACTGTGCGTAGAGGGTGAGGCTGAGCTCACCAACGACGAGACCGGTGAGAAGCACTGGATCTCGCCCGGCACGATGTACCTGCTGGACGGGCACGAGAAGCACACACTGCGCCCGAAGACCGACTTCCGGGTCGTGTGCGTGTTCAACCCGCCGGTCACCGGCCGGGAGGACCACGACGAGAACGGCGTCTACCCGCTGCTCACCGAGGACGACGACAGCTGAACCCGGCCGTTGTCGTCCGGTCTCACGAAGGAACAGGCCGTACGAGAGGAGAGGAAGGCAAGCCCATGACCACCGCACCGATGCGAACCGCCGACCTGTACCCGACACGCGGAGCCACCGAGGTGGCCGTCCCGCGGCAGGATCCGGTGGTCTGGTCCGAGCCCGGAGCCGCAGGCCCGATCGAGGCCACCGACCTGGCCGGCTTCGAACGCGACGGTTTCCTCGCGATGGATCAGCTCATCACGCCCGAAGAGGTGCTGATCTACCGGGGCGAGCTGGACCGGCTCACGACCGATCCGGCGATCCGCGACGACGAGCGCTCGATCGTGGAGCCGAAGTCGCAGGAGATCCGGACCGTCTTCGAGGTCCACAAGATCAGTGAGGTCTTCGCCAACCTGGTCCGTGACCCGCGCGTGGTGGACCGCGCCCGGCAGATCCTCGGCTCGGACGTCTACGTCCACCAGTCCAGGATCAACGTCAAGCCCGGTTTCGGCGCCACCGGCTTCTACTGGCACTCGGACTTCGAGACGTGGCACGCGGAGGACGGCCTGCCGAACATGCGGACCGTCTCGGTGTCGATCGCGCTCACCGAGAACTACGCCACCAACGGCGGCCTGATGATCATGCCGGGGTCGCATCGCACCTTCCTCGGCTGTGCGGGGGCAACGCCGAAGGACAACTACAAGAAGTCGCTGCAGATGCAGGACGCGGGCATCCCGTCCGACGAGGCTTTGACCGGCTTCGCCGCGGACCACGGCATCAAGCTGTTCACCGGCCCCGCCGGCTCGGCGACCTGGTTCGACTGCAACTGCATGCACGGCTCGGGTGACAACATCACGCCGTACCCGAGGAGCAATGTCTTCATCGTGTTCAACAGCGTGGAGAACACCGCCGTGGAGCCTTTCGCGGCACCCGTCCGGCGGCCCGACTTCCTGGGCGCGCGGGACTTCACCCCGGTGAGGTGACCGACCGGGTGCGGGGGAGACCGCACGTCAGGCGGTCGCCCCCGCGCCGGTCAGTGCGACACCTCGGCGCACCTTGAGCAAGCGCCCCGCCCCGGGGCCGCGGAACACCGCCGCGGCCCCGGGGCCTCGTCGTTCCCCTCCCCCGTGCTCCCGTTCCGCCGCGCACCCACCCGGCCGGACGCGTCCCGCGCACCCGCCTGCCGCCCGGCTCCTTCACCCGTTCGGCCCAATCGGCAGTGATCAGTGGGCGGGAGCGAGTCCGCTGAGCACGTCGAGCAGCCGGTCCACGTCGGCGGTGGTGTTGTAGAGGTGGAAGGCGGCCCGCAGGTTGCCGGCGCGCACGGCGACCTGCACCCCGGCCTTCGCCAGCGGTTCCGCCGCGTCACCGAGACCGGGGACGGCGACCACCGCGGAGTCGCCCGGCACCGGACGCAGCCCCAGCTCGGTCGCCCCGGCCCGGAACCGGGCGGCCAGCGCCCGGTCGTGCGCCCCGACGGCCTCCTGGCCGAGTTCCTCGATCAGGGACAGCGAGGCCGCGGCGCCCAGGTAGGACAGGAACGCGGGTGCCTCGTCGAAACGCCGGGCGGAGCTCGCCAGCTCCGTCACCGGTCCGTAGCAGCTGTCCCAGGGACGCTCCCCCGCCACCCAGCCGGCGTGCAGCGGCAGCAGCGCGCCGGCGTCCTCCGGAACCGTGAGGAAGGACGTGCCGCGCGGGCACAGCAGCCACTTGTAGCCCCCGCACACCGTGTAGTCGAAGGCGTCGTGGTCCAGGGGGAGCCAGCCGGTGGACTGCGTGGTGTCGACCATGGTCCGGGCGCCGTGGGCGCGGGCGGCCGCGGTGATCGCCGCCAGGTCCGCCACCCGGCCGTCCGCGGACTGCACCGCGCTGACGGCGACCAGCGCGGTGCCGGGACGCACCTCGTCGGCGAGCCGCTCCAGCGGGGCGCTGCGCACCGCGAGATCGCCGCGCATGGTGAACGGGTTGACCACGGAACTGAAGTCGCCCTCCGCGACCAGGACCTCCGCGCCGCGCGGCAGGGAGGCCGCGACCAGGGCGACGTGCACGGCGACGGTCGAGCCGGTGGCGACCCGCCGGGCGGGCAGGCCGACGAGGCGGGCGAAGCACGCCCGGGCCTGCTCGACCCGCTCGAACCAGTCGATCTGGTCCATGCTGCCGTCGGCGGTCTCCTCGACCACCGCGCGCAGCACCGCTGCGGTGCGGGCCGGGAGCAGGCCGTGGGAAGCGGTGTTCAGGTAGGTGTTCTGCGGGGCGAACTCAGCCTCTGCCAGTGACTTTTGCATGCCCCCACTCTCCGGCCCGAGCCACGATGTGTCCATGGCGCCAGATCTTCGGGCAGGCCGAAGGTCGCCTTATAGCGCCAGGTCAGCGGCGCGCACGTGCCCGCGCACGCGCCTGGATCGGTCATGGGCGGTACGGGGATCGGCTGCCGGCCGATTCGGTTCGGGGCGCTGTGGGGCGGGGCTCAGTCGCCGATGCGTCCGCCGTCGGTCCGGCGGATCACCACCGTCGCCGAGCGCGGCCGGCCCGCCGGATCGAAGTCCGGCCAGTTGCTGACCGCCCGCGGGTTCTGCCAGGTCGCCTCGCCCCAGGCCGCGGTCGTCTCCCCGGGGTGCTGCACGTTGACGAACATGGTGCGCCGGTCGGGGGTGGTGACCACACCGGTGATCTCGCAGCCGCGCGGACCGACGAGGAAACGCCGGATCTCCCCCGTCCTGGGGTCGGCGGCCAGCATCGCGTTGTTGCCGATGCGGTCGTAGCCCTTCTCCGGCAGGTTCTGCGCCGAGTTGGATACGTCCGTCTGGATCCACAGCCGCCCCTCCCCGTCGAACCACAGTCCGTCGGGTGAGCCGAACAGGTTGTCGCCGAGCTGCACCCGCTCGTCGTAGGCCGGGTCCCCGGCCAGCACGAAGACGTTCCAGCGGAAGGACGTCGCGGTGTTGTCGCCGTGCTTCTCCCGCCACCGGATGATGTGGCCGTAGGGGTTGGGCGTGCGCGGGTTCGCCGCGCCCGGGTGGCCGCTGCCGTTGGTCAGCGTGCAGTAGACGTCCCCGTTGCGCGGGTTGACCGCCGTCCACTCAGGGCGGTCCATGCGGGTGGCGCCGACGGCGTCGGCCGCCTCCCGGGTGCGGAGCAGCACGTCGGCCTGGTCCTGCCAGCCGTTGCCCGCGGTGAGCGGTCCCCGCCCGAACTCCAGGGGCAGCCAGGTGCCCGAACCGTCGTCGTCGAAGCGCGCCACGTAGAGCGTTCCGTGGTCGAGCGGGCTGCGGCCCAGGGCGCGGTGCCTCCGCCAGGGGCCGGAGCCGACGAACTTGTAGACGTACTCGCCGTCCTGGTCGTCCCCCATGTAGGCGACGACCCGGCCGCGGGAGACGGTGGTCGTGCAGCCCTCGTGCTTGACGCGTCCCAGCGCGGTGCGTTTGACGGGTGTGGCGCGCGGGTTCCTCGGGTCGATCTCGACGATCCAGCCGAAGCGGTGGGCCTCGTTCGGATCGGCGGCGATGTCGAAGCGGGCGTCGGCCTGGTGCCAGCGGTAGCCGAAGCCGTCCTTGGTGACGCCGTAGCGCGCCTGCTGCGGAGTGGGCCGCCAGGCCTCGTCGTCGGTGCCGAAGTAGGCGTTCCAGTTCTCCTCGCAGGTCAGGTAGGTGCCCCAGGGGGTGACACCGTGCGAGCAGTTGTTGATCGTGCCGCGGGCCGGACCGGCCGCGCGCAGTGCCGGGTGGCCGGCGACCGGGCCGGAGAAGGCCACCGGGGTGTCGCCGGTGATCCGGCGGGCCCGCGGGGAGCGCACCACCTGCCAGCGTTCTCCCCTTCTGGCGATCTCCACCACGCTGACCCCGTGCGCCGCCAGGCCCTTGTTGACCTTCTCCGCGGTCATCGGGAGGTCACCGTCCGGGTACAGCGGCGCCGGCTGGACGTACTCGTGGTTGAGCACGAGCAGGCCGCGGTCGCTGCTCCGGCCGAGCGGGAAGAAGTGCATGCCGTCGTGGTGCATGCCGACCTGCCGGGCCTGCTCGGCGGCGCTGTTGGAGGCGTCCTTCTTCCAGGCCGGGCCGTCCGGCTGGACGGGGGTTCCCCAGGGGATCAGGACCTGGACCTGGTAGCCGTCGGGCACCGTCAGCCGGTCGGCGTCGCTCGGCGGGACCTGGGTGAAGCCGAGCAGCCCCCGACCGCGCGGGCGCTCCGCCCGGCCGCTGCG
>NZ_BAAHCA010000104.1:0-9429 GCF_054776295.1 Streptomyces sparsus | reverse complement strand
GCATCGCACGCCGCGCTCCGCCCCCACAGGCCGTCCCCGCACCTCGCGCGCCCCGTCCTCCCGGCGCACCTCGCCCGGGGGCGCGCCGAACCGAGGGAAGCTCGGGATGATCACCGTGCACCGGGTGTTGGAGGCTGATCGGCAGAACGCGTAGGCTGTTTCCGCCATCCCGAGTTGCTCTGCTGGCATGGGCACCCAGACTTTGAATCTGGTTTTCGCAGGTTCGATTCCTGCCTCGGGAGCAGTCGCGATGTCCCAGGACATCAGAACGACCCCGAACCCGTGACCGGGTTCGGGGTCGTTGTTGTTGGTGGCCGGGTGGGTGTCCTCCCCGGCGGGTCGCGGCTGAGGTCGATGCTCAGGCCGGACAGTCCGCTTCCGTTATGACCTCACGGCGGCGAGACCGGCGGTTACGCGTGCGTGGTGTGGCTGAAGCCGAGGGAGGAGAGTCCTTCGCTTCGGCACAGTCGGTCGGAGGGTCCGCCGGCCTTGGTCTGGAGGAGTTGGTAGGTGGCGCCGTGGGTTTGGCCCCAGTGCATCGCGGCCCGCCACAGGGCGCGGCCCAGGCCTTGCCCTCGGGTCTGGGGCAGGACGGCGAAGTACTGGGGCATGAGCTGGGGGCGTCCGATCGCGTCGGGTTGTACTTCCATGGGTCCGATCGCGCCCACGACGCGGTGGTCGAGGGTGGCGGTAAGGACCGGGCCGCATCTGCCGGTCTGTATCCGGGTGTGGAGGAAGGCCAGGCCGTCGGCGGCCATGGTCCGGGCAAAGGGGGCGAAGGTCTCCTGCACGGGGGCCGGCCAGTCGGTGAGGGGGCGGACCGGGCCGCCGGGGTCCGGGCAAGGGCGGGCGGTGAAGGTCTTCAGCTGGATGCGGGTACCACGCGGAGATTTGGTCTCGGCGTCGGAAGGGCGCACTACCCGGGCGTTGGCCGTGTCGTGCGCGGCAGCCAGCTTCAAGGCCAGTCCGGCTGCTTCGTCCACGAGGCTGCCGTGGTGCCCGTAGGCGAAGACCTTGACGGTGCCGCTTCCGCGCTGGTTGAGAGTGGGGATCAGAGTGTGGTCGGACCGGTGGACCACGTCGCCGGTCAGGACCGTCTCGTGCTTTTCGCCGCCCCACCGCCGGTCCTTGTCGTGGGGCAGGAAGCCCCCGGTGCCGGCTACCCGCAGGATGTCCTCGAAGAGGTCGACGGTCAGAGCATCGGGATGGACGGGGCCGAGGGTCGGCACGATCGGCGCGGTCAACAGGGGCCGGAGCCAGTCCCAGCGGAAGAACATGAGCGGCACCCTAACGGTCGGCCGATCAGGGCTCAGGCCCCGACGCGAACACGCCGGGGCCTGAACGGAGCTGACCGGACCGTGTCGGTCAGTGGGGGTTGTCGTCGCCGGCGTCGCAGGAGCACTCCGCGCTCTCCACGATGTCGTCCAGGTCCAGGACGGCGGTCACCGAGAGGGCGGCTACGGGCGGCGCGGCACGGCGCGCCGAGATCGGCGGGCCGGGCAGAAGTGTCACTGGTACGGGTGGGGTCATGAGGCGTTCTCCTTGTCTCCGTGTTGGCAGTAGCTGTGCAGCGGCGCCTTCGCTTCCTGGTAGTGCTTGGCCAGGGGGCGGCAGACCCGGCAGGTGCCGGACAGGGCGCAGCCTTCGCATCCTCCGGTGCGAAGCATGAGGCGGTCGGCGATGGCGCCGAGCCGGGTGAGACCGTCGATGCCTTCGGCCATGAGGTCGATCTGGTCGTCCCGTCCGACCTTGCAGATCGACACCTTGGCGTGGGGGTCGGCGTGGAAGAAGGTGTGTCCCGCATTGCAGCCGGCGAACGGCTTGCGTTGCCGCAGGTGGGCGGCTGACTGGGCCAGTAGGGGCTCTCCGCCGCCGTAGATCGTCGGTGTCATGTTCGTGTACGCGTGGTTCTCGACGTTCCACTCCTCGGCGAGGGTGGCCATCTCGTCGGCCTCGGAGGCGTTGTCCTCGGTCACCACGACGTTGATACGCAGAGGTAGTCCGGCTTTGCGTGCGGCGTCCATGCCGCGCCGGAACGCCTTCCACGCGCCGCGGCGCTGGGTGAGGCGGTCGAAGGACTCCTCGCTCGCTCCGTACATGCTGACCACCAGCCGGTAGGGCGGGCAGTCCCGGAAGAGCTTGAGAAGGTTCGGCCGCCAGAGCAGCGAACCGTTGGTGGAGATGGTGAGCATCATCCCGGCCCGCCAGGCGTACCGGTAGGCGCCTTGGAAGTCCGGGTCCATGGTGGGCTCACCACCGGTGATCTGGAGCCAGAGGACATTTGCTTCGCGCATGGTGTCCAGCAGTCGCACTTTGTCCGCCCAGCCGAGCCCGGAGAAGGGGCGCTCGCCGAGGTAGCAGTGCTTGCAGCCGAGGTTGATCTCCCACGAGGCGCGGCAGTAGCCGTACGGGGATGGCTCGCGCACCAGCACGGTGCCCTGTGCAGGTCGGCCGCTCAGGTCGACGCCCCAGACGTCAGCGGCGGTCTGCACTGCCCAGGCAGGCAGAATCTCACCGGCTGCGGTGGCCTGCCGAATGCCCTCGTAGTGGTCGGCGGGGATGCGGGCCCCGGCCCTCGCTCCGGGTTTGAGGAGCAGGTGCCCGTCAAGGAACGGGGAGGCGATCAGAGTGTGGGCCATCAGCGGCCCCTCCTTCCGGATCATGGAACGCGATGGCATGCGTGCGCAACGGTTGGCGCGGCAATGGGTTTCGCCGAGCCCGTTGCAGGTGCCGCAGGTCTTGCCGGACGAGTCGGCGCCGCTGCCGCCGCAGTCCACGCAGCTCTCGTTGCGCGGAGGGCGAAGGCGCCGGGCATGTACGCCGCCGTGCGGGCGGGGAGGGGTGCGGCGCAACGTACCGCTGCTTGGGCTCGTGATCAGGTGGTCCACGAAACCGCCTCCCGGGTGTCGTCCCAGGTGTGCTGGTGGGCGTGGCCCGCGAACAGACAGCACCCCTCACCATCGGGCCCAGGGGCGGCCACCGGGCAGTCCGGCAGCACGGTCAGCTTCACCTCGGCGCTCCCCAGCCAGCGGAGCCACAGGGCGGTCCCGTACTCGCCGAGGTCGTCGAGGAGGCCGTAGTGCCAACCGTCGTCGTGCGTGGACAACTGACACTGCACGGCGCTGTCGACACTTCCCGACGGGGACAGCTCGCGTGTCCGCCCGGCTAGGTCCAGGGGCAGCCGACGCCAGCGCGTGCAACGCATCACGACGCCAAACGCAGAGGGTCGACGGAGCTTCGCTCCGCGCACCGCTGACACGCGCACGGCGGGAAGCGGCCGGGGTGATCCGCGAGCACTGCCTCTTTCCTCACACGCACTTCGGTGGGAGGCCCCCACGTTCGGCCGGAGTCGCGCGAAACCCGCAGCGTCATCCGTACGTCGTTCTGTCCGTTCGCCATGGTCAGGAGCATCGCGATCCGCAGGCTCTGCGAGAAAGGCCAAGCGGATTACCCAACGTGGGTAACATCACTCTCGGTTCACCGAAGTGAGCGATCCGTAGTCGATGCGCCGGAGGGTGCCCGATGTCCGAGCAACCCCGCTCGCAGGAACTCCCGCTCAGCCTGCTCACGGACCCGGCGATGACCGAGGCGTGCCGGGTGAGGGATTTCGGCCGCATCTTTCGGCTGCTCAAGGTCCGAGCAGGTATCTATCCGTCGATGATCGCGCGACGCTGTGACCTCACCCCCAGTCGCGTCGGCGAGGTGATGGCCGGGCGGCGACAACTGCTGCACATGGACGTGATCGAGCGAATTTCTGACGGGCTGCACATCCCCGGCCACATGCTTGGTCTGGCCCGACGCTCATGGGAGACGCCTCAAAAGCTGACCGTCAGGCCACGGGAACATTCGGAGGAACCGACCCCGATTGGTGCGCAGTTGACCGCAGGTCTGCCGGGTGCGGACGTGGACAGCATCCTTGCCCTGGCAGCCGACAGAGACCTCAGCCCATCGACGCTGGACGCGTTGCACTCGTCGATCGCGGACTACTGGCGCCGGGACGACGAACACGGAGGCGAGACCTTACGGCCGGCGGTCGTCGGCCAGCTCCGCTACGTCGTGGAACTCCTCAAGGAGCAGTGTCCCGCGCTCTTGAGGAACGGCCTCCACGGCATCGCGGCTGAGCTGGCCCGACTCACCGGGTGGACCTACTTCGATGCCCGCCAGTACCACCAGGCGCGCGCCTATCTCACCGAGTCCCTCGGACTGGCCAAGGCCATCGGCGACCATCAGTTCATGGCCAATGTCCTGGCCTGCGTGAGCCTCCAGGCCACTTACCAGGACAAGCCCGGGGATGCCCTCGCTCTCGTCACCGCAGCTCAGGACCAGGCCCGGCTCGCCGTGGGCACAACACCTCGCGTACTGGCCATGCTCTCGATGCGAGAAGCCTTCGCCCATGCCACTCTCGGGAACCGCAGCGCAACCCACGGCGCGATTGCGGAAGCCCACACCTACTTCGATCGGATCAGTCCCGGTGATCAGGACCCGGCGTGGGTGACGTACTTCGACGAGCCGAAGCTGACAGTGGACACCGGCATCGCACACGGCCGCATGGGCGAAGCCGCCGTCGCCGAACCACTCATCGCGGACGCCCTACGCCGCGAGCACGAATCGAACCACCGAGGCCGCGCCTTCCACGCCTTATGGCTCGCCCGCACCCAGCTCCAGCGTGGCAAGCTCGACGAGGCATGCCACACAGCCATCGAATCGCTGGCCCCGGTGGCAGCCGTCAGCTCGCAACGAGTCGCCGGCCACCTCAGGGAGTTCTACGAGCGGCTGGAGCCCTACCGTCGGGAGCCGGCCGCGGCAGCGTTCGAGTCCCGGCTCCGGGAAGTGCTGCCCCGCCAGATCACCGGATCGCCTCGTCCATGAGCACGTAGAGCAGCCCGACCAGGGACCCGCTGCTGACGACCTCGCGCCGGTCGATCATGCCGCGAACATCGGCCAGCGGGATCCACTCGATACGGTCCGACTCGTTCTTCTCGGTCGGCGGTCCGTCGTACGTCGCTGAGTCAGCCCGGAAAACGTGGTGTTGGGAGTCGGTGATGCCGTTGGCCGGCTCGGCGTAGATAAGCGGCTTGACCGGGCCGGGCCGCCAGCCGGTCTCCTCCAGGACTTCACGGGCAGCCGCTTCAGCCGGTGTCTCGCCCACCTCGACCAGACCCATGGGCAGCTCCCACGCCCAGGCGTTCGTGATGAAGCGGTGCCGCCACAGCATCAGGACCTCGCGCCGCTCGTTGACCACAGCAGCCACTGCCAGGTGCCGGAGCCTCACGACGTGGTGCTCCCAGCGGTTTCCGTCCGGCGTCTCGACGTCGGTGAGCCACAGGTTCACCCAACTGTTCTCGTAAATCGGACGTTCACCATGGATCTTCCACTGCATCGCTGCGACCCCTCTCGACCGGTCTACAGGATCCCAGAGCAGTCAGAGGGCTGACTCGCCTTCACATGTTTTGCGTCATCCTGACGAGATGCAGAGTCAACCGAAAGCGAAGCCGGCTGGGATGGAGCACGGTTCTCCCGCTGCGGGAGTGCCTGCGTGGTGGGGGAGCGCGATCGTCACTCAGGAGTAGGAAGTAAGTGGGAGGGGTCGCTGCCGTTTCGCTCGTGAACTGGCGCTTTTCACGTGCGGCAGCACTTCGTGCCACGTTCCGGGGGCCCCGCACTTGCCCCTCACGTAGGGGAAGGTGGCAAGGTCTGGGGTGCGTCCCCTAAGGGGCGTCACGGGGGTCCTTCCATGCCGTACTCGTCCTGGCGCAGGACGAGGAATCGGCCGTTGTTGCCTAGCGTCGACAGTGCACCAGGGAGCCGGCGGCCGCAGAAGGCCGCCGGGGTGGGGAAAACCCCCGGGCGTGAACGCCGAGAAGCACCATCGCGGTGGCACGGGCGGTGCAGCAGGCTCAACACCGGCTCACCGGACGACAACCGCGGACCGCCTGCCGCGCACCCCGCACCGCGGGGCCGCAGGGCAAGCCAGCGCCATCCCAGTACGCAGACGAAGGAGAAGCACCGTGACAACGGCTGTAGCAAATCCCAGGACCGGGGGCAGTGGAGGAAGCACGGCCGTCGCGGCACGAGCCCGGCAGGTCGTGAAGTCCTACGGGTCGGGCGAGACCGAGGTGGTCGCGCTGGACCGGGTGGACGTGGAGATAGCCCGCGGGGCTTTCACCGCGATCATGGGCCCCTCCGGCTCGGGCAAGTCCACGCTGATGCACTGCCTGGCCGGCCTGGACTCCGTCACCTCCGGGCAGATCTGGGTGGGCGACACCGAGATCACCGGGCTCAAGGACAAGAAGCTCACCCGCCTCCGCCGCGACAGCATCGGCTTCATCTTCCAGGCCTACAACCTGCTGCCGACGCTGAACGGGCTGGAGAACATCACCCTGCCGATGGACATCGCCGGTCGGAAGCCCGACAAGGAGTGGCTCGACCGCGTGGTCGAGACCGTCGGCCTGCGCGACCGGCTGCGGCACCGCCCCAGCGAACTCTCCGGCGGACAGCAGCAGCGCGTCGCCGTCGCCCGGGCGCTGGCCGCCCGGCCGGAGATCATCTTCGGTGACGAGCCCACCGGCAACCTCGACTCCAGGGCGGGCGCCGAGGTGCTGGGCTTCCTGCGCCGCTCCGTCGACGACCTCGGCCAGACCATGGTGATGGTCACCCACGACCCCGTCGCCGCGTCCTTCGCCGACCGGGTGCTCTACCTGGCCGACGGCCGCATCGTCGACGAGATGACCAGCCCCACCGCCGAGTCGGTCCTCGACCGCATGAAGGCCTTCGACACCTTCGGGCGGGTGTCATGACCGTCGTCAGAACCTCCCTGCGCAACTTCTTCGCGCACAAGGGACGGATGCTGCTCTCCGGCTTCGCCGTGGTGCTCTCCGTCGCCTTCGTCTGCGGCACCCTGGTGTTCACCGACACCATGAACACCACCTTCGACAAGCTGTTCGCGGACTCGTCGGCGGACGTCACGGTCAGCGCCCCCGAGGGCGACGGACAGGACGCCCAGCAGTCCATGACCGGACGCCCGCAGACGCTGCCGGCCGACGTCGTGGACAAGGCCGCCGAGGCGCAGGGCGTGGACAAGGCCTTCGGCCTGACCGTCAGCACGTCGGTGACGGTGGTGGACTCCGGCAACGACAACATCGGCCCGACCACCGGCGCCCCCACCGTCGCCTCCAACTGGACCGACCTCGACCTCCGGACGATGGAGGTCACCTCCGGCCACCCGCCGCGCGGGCCGACCGAGGTGATGGTCGACGCCGACACCGCGGAGGCGAAGAACCTCGAAATCGGCGACGAACTGCGCACCATCACCGCCGACGGCGACTTCACCTCACGCATCTCCGGCATCGCCACCTTCCAGGTCACCAACCCGGGTGCGGCCGTCCTCTACTTCGACGAGCGCACGGCGCAGGAGAAGCTGCTCGGCGGCTCGGACGTCTACACGAACGTGGCCGTACTCGCCGCGGACGGCGTCACCGACGAACTGCTCAAGAAGAACGTGCAGTCGGCGGTGGGCGGCGACTGGAAGGTGCAGACCCAGGAGGAGTTCAGCGCCGAGGGCATGAACGACTTCGGCGGCTTCCTCGACGTCATGAAGTACGCCCTGCTCGGCTTCGCCGGCATCTCCCTGCTCGTCGGCGTCTTCCTCATCGTCAACACCTTCTCCATGCTCGTCGCCCAGCGCACCCGCGAGATCGGCCTGATGCGCGCCATCGGCGCCGGACGCGGGCAGGTCAACCGCTCGGTGCTCATCGAGGCGCTGCTGCTCGGCGTCCTCGGTTCCGTCATCGGCGTCGGCGCGGGTGTCGGCCTCGCCATCGGCCTGATGAAGCTGATGAGCCTCGTCGGCATGAACCTCAGCACCGACGACCTGACGATCGCGTGGACCACCCCGGTGATCGGTGTGGTGCTCGGTGTACTCGTCACCGTGCTCGCCGCCTACCTGCCGGCCCGCCGCGCGGGCCGGGTGTCGCCGATGGCGGCACTGCGGGACTCCGGCGTCACCTCCGACGGCAACGCCGGCCGGGTGCGGGCCGTCGTCGGCAGCGTGCTCACGCTCGCCGGTGCCGCCGCCCTGTTCGCCGTCACCCGCGCCGACGAGGCCGGGCCCGGCTCGCTGCTGCTCGCCCTCGGTGTGGTGCTCACCCTCGTCGGTTTCATCCTCATCGGCCCGCTGCTGTCGCAGCTGGTGGTCAAGGGCCTGAGCGTCGTCCTACTGCGCATGTGGGGGCCGGTCGGCCGCCTCGCCGAACGCAACGCGCTGCGCAACCCGCGCCGCACCGGCGCCACCGGCGCCGCGCTGATGATCGGGCTGGCCCTGGTGGCCGGGCTGTCGGTGGTCGGCTCCTCGCTGGTGGCCTCCGCCTCCGACGAACTGGACCGGTCCGTCGGCGCGGACTTCATCATCGCTGGCGACACCGGGCAGCCCCTCACCCCGCAGGTCGCCGACGCACTGAAGGAGACGCCCGGGCTGGCCCACGTCACCGAGTACCGCTACCTCCAGGGCGTGGAACTGACCCTGCCGGGCGACGGGAAGGAGACCGTCGACCTCGTAGCGGCCTCCCCGACGTACGCCGAGGACGTGCGGGTGGAGACGCTGGAGGGCACGCTCGCGGACGCCTACCGTCCGGACAGCTTCTCCGTGCACGAGGAGTTCGCCCGCGAGCACGGCCTCGAAGTCGGCGACACCGTACCGGTCGCCTTCCCCGGCAGCAGCGAGACGGCGGACCTCACGATCGGCGCGATCACCACGTCCGCCTCCAGCCTGGAGGGCAGCGCGCTGTTCACCAGCATCGAGACCGCGGCGACGTACGTGCCCGAGGACCGGATGCCGCTCAACCTGATGATGTTCGGCGTGGCCGAGGAGGGCCAGGAGGAAGCCGCGTACCAGGCGCTCAAGGCCGAACTGGAGCCGTACCCGCAGTACACCGTGCGCGACCAGGCCGACTACAAGCAGCTGCTGGAGGACCAGATCGGCGGCCTGCTGAACATGGTCTACGGTCTGCTGGCCCTGGCCATCGTCGTCGCCGTGCTGGGCGTCGTGAACACGCTGGCGCTGTCCGTCGTGGAACGGACCCGCGAGATCGGCCTGATGCGTGCCATCGGCCTGTCCCGCCGCCAGCTGCGGCGCATGATCCGGCTGGAGTCGGTCGTCATCGCCCTCTTCGGCGCCCTGCTCGGACTCGGTCTCGGCATGGGCTGGGGCACCTCCGCCCAGCAGCTGCTGGCTCTGGAGGGCTTCACCACGCTGGAGATCCCCTGGCCGACGATCATCACCGTCTTCGCCGGGTCCGCGCTCGTCGGGCTGGTCGCCGCCCTGGTGCCCGCCTTCCGCGCCGGCCGCATGAACGTGCTGAACGCCATCGCCACCGAGTGACGCCGACGGCTGCCCGCCCCGCCCGTTCTGTCGGCCGGGCGCGGGCAGCCGCC
>NZ_BAAHCA010000103.1:0-9453 GCF_054776295.1 Streptomyces sparsus | reverse complement strand
CACCGCCGGGCCCGGAGCGCGCCCGGCCCGTGGCACGAGCAGGCCGCCGGTCCGCAGCACACGGACCATCCGCAGCACACGGACCACCCGCAGCACACGAACCACCGCAGCACACAAACCACTTCAGTCACCGGGCACGAGGGCGGAGGGTGCGGCATGACCGACGGCACCAGGGACAGCGCGGAAGTGGCGGCGGAACCCGGGCAGCGTGTGCGCTGGCGGTCCATCGGGCCGGGCCTGGTGGTGGCCGCCACCGGCATCGGGGCCGGTGACCTGGTGGCCACCCTGGTGGCGGGCAGCCGCTTCGGCTACAGCCTGCTGTGGGCGGTGGTGATCGGGTGTGCCATCCGGATCGCCTTCGCCGAGGGCGCGGCGCGCTGGCACCTCGCCACCAGGCGCACGCTGTTCGACGGCTGGCGTTCCATCGGCCGGTGGACGCTCTACTACTTCGGCTTCTACAGCGTGATCTGGGGCTTCGTCTACGGCGCCACCGCCATGTCGGCCAGCGCGCTGCCGCTCGCCGCGCTGTTCCCGGGCTTCGTCGACCTGAAGGTGTGGGGGATCGCGGTGGCCCTGGTGGGGCTGCTCTTCGTCTGGTTCAACCGGTACGCGGTCATCGAGCGGGTGATGACCGTGCTCGTCGGGCTGATGTTCCTCATCGTGGTGGTGCTCGCCGTCCGTGTCGGACCGCGCCTCGGCGAGACCGCGACCGGGCTCGTTCCCAGCCTCCCCGAGGGTTCGCTGCTGTACACGCTCGGAGTGATCGGCGGCGTCGGCGGCACCATCACCATGGCCGCCTATGGCTACTGGGTCAACGCGAAGGGCTGGCGGACGCCGGGCTGGATGCGCATGATGCGGCTGGACAACTCCATGGCCTACGTCGCGACGGGTGTGTTCACCATCGCGATGATCATTGTTGGTGCCGAGCTGCTGCACGCCACCAACATCACCCTCTCCGAGGGCAGCCGGGGCCTGCTCGACGTCGGGGACGAGCTGGAACGCCGCTTCGACGTCGTCACCGCCAAGATGTTCCTCGTCGGCTTCTTCGCCACGTCCTTCTCGTCGCTGATCGGTGTCTGGCACGGCGTGAGCCTGCTCTTCGCCGACTACGTGGCGCACCTGCGCGGCGCGGGCGACGGCACGGCCGAGATCGCCGCCGGGGTCCGGGAACGCTCCCTCCCGTTCCGCGCCTACCTGCTCTGGCTGAGCGTGCCGCCCATCGCGCTGCTCTTCCTGGACCGGCCCTTCGGCCTGGTCATCGCCTACGGCGTGCTGGGCTCACTGTTCCTGCCGTTCCTCGCCGGCACCCTGCTGTGGTTGCTCAACCGCTCCGACACGCCCCCGCAGTGGCGCAACGGCCGGCTGAGCAACACGATGCTCACGCTCGCCGCGCTGCTGTTCGTGGTGCTCTGCGTGGAGCAGATCCGCACCCTGCCCTGGTGAACCCGGACGCTGCTCCGGCGTACCGCACCTTCCCCGCCGACCCCGGGACCGGGCCCCCGACGCTGCCCGGTACCGGTGCGCCCCTCCCGGGCCGGGACGCGGAACGGCCCGCACGTCGCCGGCGTGGTGCCGACGGCGTGCGGGCCGGGGTCGCCCAGGTGTGCGGGCCGGTTACGGCAGCGCGTGGACGTGCGGTCCGACCACGGACGACCAGGCGTTGCCCGCGGTGGCGTCCCAGTTGGTGGACCAGGTCATCGCACCCCGGATGCCGGGGTACGTCCGCGAGGGCTTGAACGAGCCGCAGTTGGTGCCGCGGGCCAGGCAGTCCAGCGCGTCGGTCACCACCTTCGGCGCCACGTAGCCGGAGCCGGCGCCGCGGGTGGAGGCGGGCACGCCCAGACCCACCTGGGAGGCGTCCAGGCCGCCTTCGAGCTGGATGCAGGCCAGCGCGGTGAGGAAGTCGACGCTGCCCTGGCTGTAGACCTTGCCGTCGCAGCCCAGCATGGAACCGCTGTTGTAGTACTGGGTGTTGACGACGGTCAGGATGTCCTTCACGTTCAGCGCCAGCTTGAAGTACTCCGACGACGTGGACTGCATGTCCAGCGTCTGCGGTGCCATGGTGAGCACCAGGTCAGAGCCGGCCAACGCGGACAGCGAGCGCAGCGCCTGCGTCAGGTAGGTGGAGTTGATGCCGTGCTCGAGGTCGATGTCGACGCCGTCGAAGCCGTACTTCTGCATCAGCGCCCAGGTGCTGTTCGCGAAGCGGCTCGCGCTCTCGGGGCTGTTGATGGTGACGTTGCCCAACTCCCCGCCGACGGAGATGATCACCGACTTGCCGGCCGCCTTCTTGGCCGCGACGTCGGAGATGAACTCGGACTCCGAGGAGTAACCGAGCGCCGGGTCGAGATTGAAGGTGATCTCACCGGGCCGGCTGGTGGCGTCTGCGAACGAGACCGCGATGATGTCGTAGGCGTTCTGCACGTCGCGCAGCTTCTGCACCCTGGCGCCGTTGTCGAAGTTCTGCCAGTAGCCGGTCACCGCGTGCTTGGGCACGCCCGGCCCCGGGTTGCCGCCGGAGGGCCTCGTGGTGGCCGTCACCGGAGCCGAACGGGCCGACTCACCGGCGCCGTTGACGGCGCTGACGCGGAACTCGTACGAGGTGGCGGCGGTCAGGCCGGTGACCGTCGCCGAGGTGCCGGAGACCGACTGCACCCGCTCCCCGTCGCGGTAGACGTGGTAGCCGGTGGCGCCCTGCGCGGAGCCCCAGTTGAGGGCCACGGAGGTGGCGGTGGTCGAGCCGACGGTCAGTCCCCCGGGCACGGCCGGCGGCTCGGGGTCGGGATCGCCGGGGCCCTCTCCGGGACCGGTGAGGGTGAGGTCGTCGGCGTGGTAGGCGGGCTGGCCGTACCAGCCGTGGGTGTAGACGGTGACCGAGGTGGTGTTCGCGCCGGTGCGGAAGCTCGTCGTCAGCCGCTGCCAGCCGGACCCGCCGGGCGTCCAGGTGGACACGTCGGTGGTCCCGGTGCCGGAGGCGCCGAGGTACACGTAGGAGCCCTGCACCCACGCGTTCACCTCGTACTCCTCGTTCGGGAGCACGCTGACGACCTGGGAGCAGCGGGCGTTGTCGCTGCCTGCGGGTGTGGCGCGCAGTGCCGACGCGCCGCTGCCGGCCGGGCTGCCGACGGCCTGGCCGCTGCCGCCCGAGCACGTCCAGCCGGTGAGGCCCGACTCGAAGCCGGGATTGGCGAGCAGGTTGGTTTCGGCGGCGGCGGCGCTGCCGGTGAGTCCGCCGGCCACCAGGGAGACGGCGGCCACGGCGGTGGCGAGGGCGCCGCTGAGCAGCCGTCTGCTGCCCCGTGGGGATGTGCGTGCCACGACATGCCTCCAGGCATAGGGATGTGGGGGGTGCGGTGGGAGTGGAGGGTCTCGGGGTGGGAAACGCGTGAGGGAACGGCGGCCGCCGGGGGTGCTGTTGCTGCCGAAGAGTGGTCCAGACCAATAGTCTTGTCAAGGCTTGGCGCAACCGCCGCCGAAAGCACGCAGGTCACGCCGCCGACGCCCGCCCGTTCCCGCGCGTGGGCGAACACAACCCGGCTTGAGGGGAGTTGGCGACGTACCTGACCCGTCGCCGCCTGCGCACCCCACCGCGCGCCGTCCTCGTCCCGAACGGTGAAGGGACGGACCGCCCGGTGACCGGCACATACTGCCCGCCGCGAACTGTTCACCGGCAGGCCCCGCACGGCTAGGCTGCCGTGACAGGAAGACCACACAAGGTGATGTACGACAGCCGGGCGACGGCGCGACCGGCAGGCGTGAGAAGGAACGAACCGGGGGTACGCGTCACCGGGGAACGCGCCGGTGCACCAAGACGGTCGGCCGACTCCGCCGGCGGGCTCGGACCGCCACCGGGGCAGGCCGCCGGAGCAGGCGACCGGGCCGCCGCCGAAGCGGTGACCGGACCGGCACCGGAGAAGGCATCAGGACAGAAGGCGGGGAAGAAGACCACGTGCCCACCGCGATCGCAGTCACCAGCCCCGAACTGGTGCTTCCGCCGCCGGACCGGCAGACGCCGCCGGCCCACGTCCTCACCGCGCCGGCCGACCAGTCGCTCGACGCCGCCCTGGCCGAGACACGCCAACTCCTCGACCAGCACGGCTATCTCATCGTGGTCTACCCGCACTCCGTGCCGGCCGCCGTCCGGCAGCGGCTGCACACCGTGCGCTCGGTGCTGGAGAGCGACCGCATCGCGCTGATCCGCTCCGACCTGCCGCCGCTCGCCCTGGCCGTCCTGGTGCGCCAACTCCGCCAGCTGTCCGTCACCGACTTCCCGGCCGGCGTGCTCGCCGCGGCGATCCGGCTGCTCTCGCACTACATCCACGCCGGCGCACTCCTCAACTCCGTCGCCCGGCTCGACCACGTGCCGGTGTCGCTCACCGCGCACGCCAGGTCGTGGGTGCCGGGCAGCCAGTTCGCGGTGCTCACCACCCCCGCCCCGCAGCTCGTCAAGCTCGGTGGCGGAAACACCCTCAAGGGCCCCGACTACGCGACGCGGCTCGTCACCGCCGCCGGGCAGCTCTCCTCGGACTGGCCGGACACCGCGCTGGCCGCGCACTGGCAGGTCAGCGGAGTGGAACACGCCACCCTGCCACGGGAGTCGGCACAGTGGTGGGGTACCGGCAAGCTGGTCGAGTTCGCCGCCGCGATCCCCGACATCTCCGTGCTGTACCAGGTCGTCAGCTCCGTGCAGCGCACGGTCTGCCACTGGTGCGGGCTGCAACTCATCGGTGACCGCTGCGGGTTCTGCACGTCGCCGGTCCTGCCCGGAGCCACACCCAGACAGCACCGGTCGACGCCCGCCGCCCTCACCGGGGGTGCCGCTTCGGCATTCGGGCAGACATAGACCGGTGCACACGGCACCATTCGTTGTGCACACAGTCATACGCACGGACCGCACACACCGTTCACAGTCCCGGCCCCGAACGAGGTAACCCCCGGTCATGAATTCCCGCCAGCGCCGCGGCGTCATCCTGCTGGTCCTGTCGATCGTCGGCGCACTCGCCGCCTTCGGCGGGGTGCTCTCGGTGATCAGGAACGTGGAGTCGAAAGTCGGCCCCGAGGTGACGGCGTACGAGCTGAAGAACGACATCGAGCCCTACCAGGCTCTGCGAAGCGGCCAGTTCACCCGCATCACGATGCCGGAGCGATGGCTGCCCGAGACCGCGGTGACCGACCTGGGCGAGATCGAGGGCAAGATAGCCGTCAACCCGCTGCGCAAGGGCTCCCTGCTCCAGGCCGACATGATCGCCGACCGGCCCGCCCTGGAGTCCGGCCAGCAGGAGATCGCCATCATGATCGACGCGGCCACCGGGGTCGCCGGAAAGATCACACCAGGCTCCCGGGTCAACATCTACGCCACCTTCCGCGGCGAGGGCGACACCGAGTCCGTCTCCAAGGTGCTCGTCGACGGCGCCCGGGTCATCGACGTCGGCCGCCTCACCAGCATCCGGCCCGAGGACAACGAGCAGCCCACCGGCAGCGGGCAGGCCGTGCCCATCACCTTCGCGCTCGGCACGCTCGACGCCCAACGGGTCGCCTACGCCGAGTCCTTCGCCACACACGTCCGGCTCGCCCTCGTGGCCCCCGGTGACGACGCCACCGTCAACAAGGGCGAGCGCAACTACACGCTGTCCCAGGACAAGTGAGGCAGCCGATGGTCACCCGCATCATTCCGGCCACCGCCGACGCCGAACTGGCCCGGACGGTGTTCTCGCTGCTCAGCCAGCTCCCCGACACCGAACCCCTCAACCCCGTCGGCCACTCCACCGCCCTGCTGGACCTGCTGGCCTCCGTCGCCGCCGAGTCCGTCGCCGACCTGCCCGAAGTGGTGCTCGTCCACGAACGCATCGGGCCAGTGCCGGCGCTGGAGCTCATCCGGGAGATCGGGCTGCGCTTCCCGGCCGTCGGCACCGTGCTCATCACCACCGACGCCAGCCCCGCCGTCTACTCCGCGGCCATGGACTCCGGCGCCCGCGGAGTGGTCGGTCTGCCGCTCGCCTACGAGGAACTCGCCGCCCGCACCCAGTCCGTCGCCCAGTGGGCCACCGGCGTCCGCCGCCACCTCGGCAACGGGCCCGACGTACTGCCCGCCACCGGCGGCACCGTGGTCGCCGTCTCCGGCGCCAAGGGCGGCGTCGGCACCACCCTCACCGCCGTGCAACTCGCGCTCGCCGCGCAGGCCGCCGGCGGCAGCACCGCCCTGATCGACATGGACCTCCAGGCCGGCGACGTCGCCTCCTTCCTCGACGTCCAGTTCCGCCGGTCCGTCGCCGACCTCGCCGGCATCGGCGACCTCTCACCCCGGGTGCTCCAGGACGCCGTCTTCGCCCACCCCAGCGGCCTCGCGCTGCTGCTCGCGCCCGCCGACGGCGAACGCTCCGAGGAGGTCACCGACGCGGCGGCCCGGCAGATCGTCACCGCCATGAGCACCCGGTACGACACCGTCGTCATCGACTGCGGCACCCAGCTCAACAGCGCCAACGCGGCAGCCGTCGAGATGGCCGACACCGCCGTGCTCGTCACCACCCCCGACGTCGTCGCCGTGCGCGGCGTCAAGCGCATGGTCAAGCTCTGGGACCGGCTCCAGATCCGCAAGGCCGAGGAGACCGTCACCGTCGTCAACCGGCACACCCGCGGCACCGAGATCCAGCCCCCGCTGATCCAGCAGATCACCGGCACCCTCGTCGCCCGCACCACCGTGCCGGCCAACTTCCGCGAACTCCAGGGCTGCCTGGACTCCTCCCGCATGCATGAGCTGGACAGCCGAGGGGCAGTGAGACAGGCACTGTGGGCACTCGCCGGCGAACTGGGCCTCACCGGCCAGGGCACGAGCCCGCAGCCCGGCAAGGGACTGGTCCGGCAGGGCGACCGGGGTGCTCTCGCCCTGCGCCGCCGACGCGGCACGGCAGGGGAGCGCTGAACCATGCGGACACGGCGTACCGGCACCGACCGCGGACAGACGTCCGTGGAGTTCTTGGGCATGGCGCCGCTGATCCTGCTGGTGCTCGTGCTGCTGTGGCAGTTCGTGCTCGTCGGGTACACCTTCACCCTGGCCGGCAACGCCGCCGACGAAGCCGCCCGCGCCTGCGCGATCGGCGAGGACGCCGGCGCCGCGGCCCAGGAGGACCTGCCCGGCGCATGGCAGGCCGATGCCGACACCACCTGCGCCCGCAACCCCGGCGGCATGGCCCGCGCCGGCGTCGACCTGAAGGTGCCGGTGCTCTTCCCCGGCAGCGTCGACTTCCCGTTCACGGTCACCGGCACCGCCGGTGCGGCATCGGAGGCGGCCGAATGAGCACCCACTCCCGCCCCCGCAGCGGGCAGCCGGGCAGCCGGAAGACCGGCCGCGGTACGTCCGGCCACGGTACGTCCGGTCCCGGCACGTCCGGTCCCGGTCCGCGCCGCCGCGGAATGCACGGCTCCGGTGCGCGCGACCGCGGGCAGGCCGCCATCGAGTTCATCGGCTTCCTGCCGCTGCTGCTGATCATCGCCCTCGCCGGTGTGCAACTGGGCATCGTCGCCTACACCGCGTCCCAGGCGGGCACCGGCGCACGGGCCGCCGCCCGCTACGTCTCCCAGGACGACACCCGCAGCGCCGAACAGGGCGGCCGGCAGGCCATGAGCGACTGGCTCGCCTCCCGCGCCGCCTTCGACGAGGAGCGGCCCTCCGGAGAGGTCACCGTCACCGCGACCGTGCCGATCCCCTCGGTGATCCCCGGCGTCGGCTTCGGCACCGTCACCAAGTCCGCCACCATGCCCAGAGCCCGGGACTGACCGCCGATGCCACCACCCCCGCACCTCCCCACCGTTCCGGAGCGGCCGGCCGTCCCGGTTCGGGCAGCCGTCTCGTCCCGGGACGTGGCCGCGACCCGGGGGGACGCCGTCCGCCGCGTGACCGCAGGACCGAGCCGGAGAACGACGAGGAGAGCACGCCCATGAGCCTCAAGGCACGCCTCACCGCGCCCGAAGCCGCCTCGCCCCAGCACGAGGAGAGCCACCTCGTCACCGTCTACCGGGCCAAGCTCCTCGAGGAGATCGACCTCGCCGAGATGTCGTCGCTGGCCGCTACGGACCGGCGCGCCCGACTGGAACGCGTACTCGGCCACATCATCAGCCGCGAAGGGCCGGTGCTCTCCACCCAGGGGCGCGCCATGCTCATCCGCCGCGTCGTCGACGAGGCGCTGGGCCTGGGCATTCTCGAACCCCTGCTGGAAGACGTCACCATCACCGAGATCATGGTCAACGGCCCCGACCAGATCTTCGTCGAGCGGAACGGCCGCGTCGAGCAACTCCCGCTGCGCTTCGCCTCCAACGACCAGTTGATGCAGACCATCGAACGCATCGTGTCCACCGTCAACCGCCGCGTCGACGAGTCCAACCCCATGGTCGACGCCCGGCTGCCGTCCGGAGAGCGCGTCAACGTCATCATCCCGCCGCTCGCCCTGACCGGCGCCACCCTCACCATCCGCCGCTTCCCGCGCTCCTACAGCCTGCACGAGCTGATCGGCCTCGGCTCACTCGACGAACCGATGACGCTGCTGCTCGCCGCGCTCGTCCGCGCCAAGTTCAACGTGATCGTCTCCGGCGCCACCGGCTCCGGCAAGACCACCCTGCTCAACGCGCTGTCCGGGCTCATCCCCGAAGGGGAGCGCATCATCACCGTCGAGGACGCCGCCGAACTGCAACTCCAGCAGCAGCACGTCATCTCCCTGGAGTCGCGACCCCCCAACGTGGAGGGCAAGGGCCAGATCACCATCCGAGACCTGGTCCGCAACTCCCTGCGCATGCGACCCGACCGCATCATCGTCGGTGAGGTCCGCGGCGGCGAGACACTCGACATGCTCCAGGCCATGTCCACCGGCCACGACGGCTCACTCGCCACCGTGCACGCCAACAGCGCCGAGGACGCCCTGATGCGACTCCAGACCCTCGCCTCCATGTCCGAGGTCAAGATTCCCTTCGAGGCGCTGCGCGACCAGATCAACAGCGCACTCGACGTACTCGTCCAGCTCACCCGGCACGCCGACGGCTCCCGCCGCATCACCGAGATCGCCATCCTCGACTCGCACGGCCGCGAGGACTACCGCATCACCCGCGTCGCCGGCTTCGAGGCCCAGCCCATGGACGTCGACGGCGTCGTCCGCGGCCGGTTCCGCTACCACCCGCTGCCGCGCGCCGTCGCCCAGCGCCTCTACCTCGCCGGAGAGGCGCTGCCGACCGTGTTCGGCGTCGCCGGATCCGAACTGGAACTCAGCACCAGGGAAGCGAGGTAACCGACCACCGTGGAACCGGAAACCCTCGACCGGCTGGTCCTGCTCACGCTCGGCGTCACCCTGCTCACCTGCGTGCTCGCCGTCGCCGGCGTGCACGCCTACGCCACCGGGCGCGCGCAGCGACAGGCCCTCGTCGACCGACTCACCCACACCGGCACCCCGCTCGGCGCCGGCCGCGGCC